>JAOTYQ010000527.1 GCA_029861725.1 Acidimicrobiia bacterium
GACGCACCACTAGCGTGCGCCGGGACGGTGGCCCGGGGGAACCCGCAGGGTTCCTGGAGTTTGGCCTCCGGCCAAACATCCCAGACCTCGATACGAAATCACAGGTCCACGTCCCCAAGGATCTAGGATGCTCCAGCGATGGGAGAACCCATCCGGGACGTGACGATCATCGGCGGTGGCACGGCCGGCTGGTTGACCGCGTCAGCGATCCTGAGCGCGGTGGCCATACCGGGCCAAGATCCGCCGCTGGCGATCACGGTGATCGAGTCGCCGACGATTCCGTCCATCGGAGTCGGCGAGGCAGCCTTGCCAGCGCTCCACTCGCTGATCGACTTCCTCGGCATCGACGAGCGGGAGTTCTTGAGGCGGACCAATGCCGCGTTCAAGCTCGGCGGTCACTTCGTGAACTGGAATCACGGCCCCGACGGCGAGCCGATGTCATTCCTCAACATCATGAACCGACCTCCGGATGGCACGGTGGGTACGATCGCCGACCTCTTCCTGGCGTTCCACCCCGAGCGGGAGGCCCCAACTGCCGGCCAGGCATACACGCGCCTCATTTCGCCGGCCACCGACATCGTCGACCGACGGCTGGGACCGTTCCCCGAAGGGAGCGGGCCGCAGAGAAGCGGGGTCAACTACTCCTATCATTTCGACGCCAGCCAGCTGGCCGAGCTGATGAAGGATCGGGCGGCCCAGTTCGGCGTCAACCATGTTCTCGACGATGTCGACGACGTCGAGCTCGACGAACGCGGGTTCATCCAGGCTCTGACGCTACGCGAGCGGGGGAGATTCCCCGTTCAGCTCGTGATCGATTGCACCGGTTTTCAGAGCAACCTGCTGGGGCATCATCTGAAGGTCCCGTTCGAGCCCTACGAACGCCACCTCCTGAACGACCGCGCGCTGGTCGCGGTTGGTATCCCCCACGCCGATCCGACCCGGATCGAGCCGGCGACCCGGATGACCGGGATGCAGGCCGGATGGTCGTTCCAGACGCCGCTCTTCAATCGCGTCGGCGCTGGCTATGTCTTCTCCAGCAGGTTCTGCAGCGAAGACGAAGCTCTGGCGGAGATGACCGCGCTGTTGGGCCCGGCGTTCGAGGAGGCGGAGCCTCGGGTCATCCCCATGCGGCTGGGCCACCGCCAGCGCCACTGGGTGAAGAACTGCGTCGCCCTTGGCCTGTCGTCTGGCTTCATCGAGCCCTTGGAGGCCACCGCCATCTTCACGGTCCAGAGGGGCATCAACATGCTCCTGAAGTCGTGGCCGACACAAGCCTACGAATCGGAGTTGGCTGAGCGATTCGACCGCAACATGAACGGGCTGTACGACGAGATCCGGGATTTCATCTTCCTGCACTTCTATCTCAGCAACCGCACCGACACGCCGTATTGGGTCGCCGCTCGACAGGAGGTCGAGGTGCCGGACGCAGTGCAGCACAACCTCGCTGTGTGGCGGCACACCTTGCCGGGACCGGAGGATCTCCGGTCACAGCATGTGTTCAGCCACAGCGTGTTCACGCTCCTGCTGATCGCCAAGAACTACTACAAGGGTCGGCAGCTGCCAGCCGCTCACTTGCTGAGCAAAGAGCCGTGGGATCACAGGGCCCGACAGCTCGAGACGCAGCGGCGCCAATACCTCCGCACACTTCCCGACCACTACCAGCTCCTGCGTGCGCTCCGCCGCCAAGACGCCCCGCCGTTGAGGCTGTCCCGGGCGGAACGCCGAAGCCGCGAACGGAAGAAGACGTGACACTGGAACAGATCTCAGTGCCGGCTGGTTCCGTTCTCACCGCCAGCGATGAGGCCAGCCCATGACGAACACCGAGCCGGATGACACCCCACAGCGCCCGATCAGCTGGCCGACCATCCTCCGGCTGAGGTCGACGCTGGAGTCAGTACGAGCCGAGTTGCGCGACCTGACGCCCGACGCCAAGAGCCTCGAGCGGCTGGCATCGATCCACAACACCATCCAGTCCGCGCTCGGCGATGCCGTCAGCGTCGAGCTCGAGATCGAGCTGGCCGAGTTCTCCTCGTGCTGCGAGAACAACCCCAGCCCGACGCCGTCCGAGATCAAGGTGGCTCAGGCCCAGTTGTCCGGCTGGATCCAGGGGCTGCTCAACGGTGTCGTGCTGGCCGAGGCCAACGCCCGAGCCCAAGCAGCACCGCAGCCGCTGGAGCAGGCCCCCGAGCGGCCGGGCTACAACCCCGCTGGTTACGTCTGATTTTCGATTCGATCAACCGCCGCCGTCAGCTGCTGGCCCTCTGACGAGCGACGAGACGATCGCAATCGCGGCCGCTATCACGATCACGGTGACGAACAGACTGACGATCGTGCTCACGATCGACTTGATCACGAAGAAGGCGATGACGGCCAGGAGCAGAATCCCGACAGCTTTCATGCATCCATCGTACGGGAGCGGAAGACCCCCGGCTAGGGCACCATGGCCCGAACCGCCGCTCCACCCGCGATCTATGAGCGGGCGACCGGTCTCGTCGCAGGGCGACGACCGAGCAGCGACGCCACCGCGACGGCCAGCAGGAGCGCGCTGGCCGCGCCGATGAAGGTCTCTGCCAAGGCCGAGGTGGAGACGTCAACCGTCGCCTCGACCACCGCATCCGCATAGCCGGCATCCGTGATCGGCGGCAGCTCGACCTCGGCCCGCTTGGTGTCGTACCGGCGAACGCCCCACGCGGTCAGCGCAGCGAGGCCAACACTGAACCCGATGAGCCTCGAAACGATGACCAGCCCGGCGGCTGTGCCGCGCTCGTCGTCGGCAGCCGCGTCGACGACCGCCGTGCTCGTGGGAGCGAGCACCAGCCCGATCCCGGCACCGACGAGCACGAGGACAGCGGCCATCCAGAGGGCCGAGGTGTCCGGGGCCCACATCGCCCCCATCAGCCCGAGACCAACGGCGCCCAGGAAGAGGCCGACGACCGTCGTCGACCGGTAACCCATGCGGCCGGTGGCCACCCCGCCGACATAGGAGGTGATGGCCATGGTCACGGTGAGCGCGCTGAGCAGCCATCCCGATCGAACCGCGCTCTCCTCGACGCCGCCCTCCACGATGTTGACGAACAGAGGCACGTTGATCAACGCGATGACCAAGCCGACACCGACGAGACCGTTGACACCGACGGCGGCGGCAACCGAGCGCTCGCCGACCAGCCGCGTGCTCAGGATCGGCTCGTCCACCCGTCGCTCGTTCCAGGCGAACAGGGCCAGCGCCCCGGCGGCGAGGGCGTAGAGCCACGGGCCGGTCAGATCATCGCCGCTGGACCCAGTGAGCTCGTCCAGTCCCGTCACCGTCTGGATCTTGGCCTCGCTCAGCAGCGCCACGTTCAACGCCACCAACCCGGTCGTCATCGCTGCGATGCCCAACCAGTCGACGTGCCGCCCGGCCCGACCGGTGGGGGCGAGCGCCCTCCAGCCGACGACCATTCCGAACAACGCCAACGGCACGTTCAGATAGAACTGCCACTGCCACGACAGGAACCGGACGAGGATCGCTCCGTATAACGGGCCCCACACCCAGCCCACCGTCTCGATCGCCGCCAGCAGGCCCATCGCTCTCGCCCGGCGGGCCCCGGTGTGGAGATCACCGGCGACGGCGAATGCCACCGGCACGAGCGCTCCGCCGCCGATCGCGGTCAGGGCCCGCCCGACCAGGAGCACCGACAGGCTGTCGGCCGCCGGGACGATGAGCGAGCCGATGAGGAATACCGCCAGCGCCCCGACGAACACCACTCGGCGGCCGGCGATGTCGCTCAGCCGGCCGGCCAGCGGCATCACGCCGATGTAGGCGATGAGATAGACGTTGACGATCCAGGCTGCGTCGCCCAGGTCGTCGGGAACGACGAGCCCGAAGTCGTCGATCATGGGCCGCAGCATCGTCGCCACGACCATCAGATCGTCGGCGGCGACGAACACACCGAAGGCGACGACCGCCATCGTCCGCCGCCGGGCCGAAGGTGACGGCGCCACGCTCAGCCGGCCGCTGCCAGCTCAGGCGGGACGATGGTGACCTCGGCGTCGTAGTCGCTGATCGTCATCCGCCAGCTGCTCTCGGCTCCGTCGATCGAGAGATCGAACCGAGCTTCGACCACCCGGCTGGTCTCGATGTCGATCCAGAGGTCGACTTCGCTCTCCTCGGTCACCAGCCCACCGGTCAACACCGCTACCCGCTGAGCCGCCACGGTGGTGCGCAACCGATAGTGCTGGGCGGCATCGGGGACGTCGTCGGCGCTGGCCGCGTCCTCGATGAGCTCGGCCGACCCTGTCGCCTCGGTCAGCAGTGCGGGAATCCCCTGGTCGGCGTCGAAGAGCGTGGCGGGGTCGAACGTGAAACTATCCGGCGCTTCGGTCCAGTCACCGGTCAGGGGGTTGGT
>JAOTYQ010000064.1 GCA_029861725.1 Acidimicrobiia bacterium
CACAGCAGCTGCCGCCCGCTCCCCGTGGTGGGATGTCGATCGCCGGATGGTTGATCGAAGACTGGATCCGCCGCCACTCCGGCCGCTGACCCCCCTCCTTGGCTCGTAGCCGGTCAGTCCTTGGTTACCCAATGGCTCGGTTGTGTGACGTTCATTGTCTCGGCTTGGCGCGGTGGGTGTGACGTTCATCTTTGGCTCGTGGCCGGTCGTCCTTGGTTGCCCGATGGCGCGGTGGGTGTGACGTTCATCTTTGGCTCGTGGCCGGTCAGTCCTTGGTTGCGACGGCGTTCGGTGTGACGTTCATCTTCGGCTCGTACTCGGCGGCCGCTACCTCTCGGGCTCCCGACCCGAGGGTCGCCCGTAGCTCGCCTCGGCAGTCGTCGCACGGTCCGTAGAACCGGGCCGTCGTCTCCCGATCGCATCGGGGGCACCTGAAGTCGAGACCGTCGCCGGTCGGGCCGTCCGTCGCAGTCATACGTGCGGTCACCTCTCGTTTGGGGCGTCGGGTCGATACCGCAGAGAATCTAGACCGCTCCGAGGGCAGGTGCAGGGAGGCGCTCATTCGTGCCTCTCCCACTCGCCGCCGGGAGCCGCGCTTGCTAGCCTCGCAACCTGGAGCCACCGGTGATCGGACCGGCGGAAGGAAGGAGCGTGGGGCATGGCCGAGGTGGTCCTCAGCGAAGTCAACAAGGTCTACCCGAACGGGTTCCAGGCGATCACGGACCTCAGTCTCGAGATTGCCGACGGCGAGTTCCTCGTGCTCGTCGGGCCATCGGGCTGCGGCAAGTCGACCGCATTGCGCATGGTGGCTGGATTGGAGGAGATCAGCAGCGGCCAGCTCGAGATCGGCGAGCGGGTGGTCAACGATGTCCATCCCAAGGATCGCGACATCGCCATGGTGTTCCAGAACTACGCGCTCTACCCGCACATGTCGGTGGCCGACAACATCGGCTTCGCGCTGAAGCTGGCCAAGGTCCCGAAGAAGGAGATCGCCGAGCGGGTTCACCGGGCCGCCAGCACCCTCGATCTGACCGAGCAGCTCAGCAAGAAGCCGGGGCAGCTGTCGGGCGGCCAGCGGCAGCGGGTGGCGATGGGGCGGGCCATCGTTCGCCAGCCGAAAGCGTTCCTGATGGACGAGCCGCTGTCCAACCTCGACGCCAAGCTCCGGGTGCAGATGCGGGCCGAGATTGCAGGCCTCCAACGGGAGCTGGGGGTCACCACCGTCTACGTCACCCACGATCAGGTGGAGGCGATGACGATGGGCGACCGGGTCGCCGTCCTCAAACGGGGACTACTGCAGCAGGTCGATACCCCACAGCAGCTCTATGACTCGCCAGACAACGTCTTCGTGGCCGGCTTCATCGGCTCGCCCTCGATGAACCTGATGAAGGGATCGCTCGGCGGGACGGTCGAGCAGCCCGTGCTTCGCCTCGGCTCCCTCGAGCTGACCCTGGATCAGTCCGTGCTGGCGACCAGGCCGGCCCTCGAAGCGTATCTCGGCCAAGACGTCGTGATCGGCATCCGCCCCGAGGACATGGAGGACGCCGTGGTGGCTACAGGGGCCCCCGAGGGTCAGATGCTCGTCACCGAGACCTCGCTGGTGGAGTCGCTCGGGTCGGAGATCATCCTCCACTTCCCGGTCGACGTCGAGCCGTTCGCCATCATGGAAGCGGAGTTCGAGGGCGAGGACGCCGTCATCGCTTCGGCCGACGAATCCGGCCGGTACCCCTACGTGGCCCGGGTGAGCCCACGCTCGCCGGCCAAGGTCGGTGAGCCGCTCGCGTTGGTCGTCGACACCGCCCGGGTGCACTTCTTCGACCCGGCTTCGGGACTCGCGCTGCGCGACTGACCGGCGATGGCCAGCAGGCCGAAGCCTCCCGTCGCCCCCCTCCGTCTCGACGCCAGCGACTCACCAGTAGGTGATTTTGCTTGACATCCAATGTCGATGGATGTTTGCTATCTGTCATATACCGCCGGACCGCAGAACCGGATGGGCCGAACTCAACGACGTCTCGTCTCGACCGCAGGCGAGAAGCTTCGAATTGTTCGGGGTTGGATCCCGCTTACCGCGCTGAGTAGGCGGGCTCCAGCGCGTCAGGAGCAGGGTAGCGGCGGGGGATATGTCGAATCCGCGACGGTACTGGTCCTGGCCGAAGATCGTTGCGGTGGCGAAAGCTGTCCTCCGATGCGGTCGAGCGTATAAGTTCTTGTCTGGAGAGCGACGGGAGGTGCGGACCCTTGGACACGATAACTGTTACATCATTCGTGCTCGGTGTGGTAGCCGGCGTTATCGTCTTCGCCCTTGTTCTCCCTTCGCTCACCCGGCGAGCGAAGGCCCGGCAGCAGGCAGAGCTCGAGAAGTACGAGCGTCTGATCGCCGACCTCCGTCTCGAGCGGGCCAACGATCGCGAGACGAACCGCCGGCTCCGCCACGAGTTGGCGATCAGCACGCCGCAGCACCTCGAGACCACGCGTGAGGAACGAGACTCCGCGCTCGAAGAGCTCGACAAGCTGAGTGCCGAGCTGCAGGAGACGACTCTCGAGCTCGCCGACCGCGACCGATCGCTGCGTGAGGCCCGTCTCGCCATCCACGACATCAGGGTCCAGCTCGAACGCGACCGCTTCACCGCCGCTGCTGGGGCCGACGCCCTAGCCGACGATCGCGACGCCGACGCCCCAGCCGACGATCGCGACGCCGATGGCCGGGCGCTCGATCCCGACACCGGCGAAGCCGCCGATTACGACGACGAGGACTGGCCGGCCGAGCGCACGGTCGACCGGCACGACGCCCAGCCGGACGACGACGACTCCGCCGAGATCGTCGACCCCGCTGACGGCGACGACGACCGGGCGTCGACGGTGTTCTTCGGCGAGTACCCGATGGGTGAGGCCACGACACCTTGAGGCTCCCGGGCGCCGCAACCGCCCGGCGTCGGCCGAGGGCGGCCCGATACCGACCGCGGCCGCCCGGTCGGTCGACGTGAGCCCGGCCTCGCTGATCATCGAGCCGCTCGCCGTCAAGCCCGACGCCGTGGTTCCGATCCCCGGATCGAAGAGTCACACGAACCGGGCCCTGGTCTGCGCTGCCCTCGCCGGCGGGACCTCGACCCTCGACGGTGTTCTGTTCGCCGCTGATACCGAGGCAATGATGCGGGCGCTGGCCGCGCTCGGCGTCGGCATCGACACCGACCGGCTCCAGCGCCGAGTCGTCGTCGACGGTGGCATCGACCGCCTGCGCCCCGGTCCGCGCCAGCTCGACCTCGCCCAGTCCGGAACGACGAGCCGCTTCCTGGCCGCAGTCGCCACCCTCGGCCCCGGCCCGTACGTCCTCGACGGTGACGAGCAGCTGCGGGCCCGACCGTTCGGTCCGCTCGTCGCCGCCCTTCGCTCGCTCGGCGCCGACATCGACGGCGAGCACCTTCCCCTCCGAATCGCCGGTGGCGGTATCCGGTGTGGCCGCATCGACGTGTCGGGATCGGTGTCGTCCCAGTTCCTGTCCGGCCTGCTCCTCGCCGCCCCCGGAGCTACCGCCCCCGGGGCCAGCGGCGAGGCCGAGGTCGAGATCGTCCTGTCCGACGAGCTCGTCTCCAAGCCCTATGTCGACCTGACGATCGCCACGATGGCGGCGTTCGGGGCCGACGTGAACAACGAGCGCTACCAGCGCTTCAGCGTTGCCCCCCAGCCCTACCGACCGCAGACGGTGCCTATTGAGCCCGATGCGTCGGCGGCCTCGTACTTCTTCGCCGCGGCCGCAATCACCGGGGGCCGAATCCGGGTCGAGGGCCTGGGTCGGCACACCGTGCAGGGCGATCTCGGCTTCGTCGACATCCTCGATCGGATGGGAGCGACCGTGCGCCGCGGTGACGACTGGACCGAGGTGATCGGCAGCGGGCACCTGAACGGCGTCGACGTCGACCTGAGCGACATGTCGGACACCGCCCAGACCCTGGCGGTGACCGCCTCCTTCGCGACGAGTCCGACGAGGGTCCGCGGGATCGACTTCATCAAGAACAAGGAGATCGACCGCGTCGCCGCGGTCGTCGAGGAGCTCACCGCCCGAGGGATCCGTGCCGAGCGCACCCCCGGCGGGTTCACGATCTATCCCGGGTCACCGTCGCCAGGGACCGTGCGTACACGCGACGACCATCGGATGGCGATGAGCTTCGCCCTACTCGGCCTCGTCCACCCGGGCATCCGCCTCGACGACCCGGACTGCGTCGGCAAGACGTTTCCCAACTTCTTCGCCGTGCTCGACCGTCTCCGCTGAACGCCCAGTCGTGCCGGCCTCAGCCGAGTGCGGGCTGGGCCTGGGCCGGCATCGAGTCGAGGAAGCTCCGGGCCCACGCCGCGGCGTCGTTCTTCTTGACTGCGCGGCGCATCGATCGCATGCGGCGCCGTACCTCGTCTGGCGCCATCTCGACCGCCTCGACGATCGCGTTCTTCACGCCCTCGATGTCGTAGGGGTTGACCAGCACTGCGCTCTTCAGTTGATGAGCGGCCCCGGCGAACTCCGACAGCACGAGCATCCCGGTCTCGTCGTATCTGGTGGCCACGTACTCCTTCGCGACGAGGTTCATCCCGTCGCGAAACGGCGTGACCAGCATGACGTCGGCCGCCCGGTAGAGCGACAGTAGCGACTCGTGGCTCTGCGACCGGTGAACGTAGTGCACGACCGGGAACCCGACGCGGCCGAAGTCGCCGTTGATCTCGCTCACGAGCTGTTCGACCTGGCCCCGCAGCGAGACGTACGCATCGACCGCATCGCGGCTGGGCTCGGCGACCTGGACCATCGTCACCTGCGACGGATGGAGGCGACCGTCGGCGAGGAGCTCCTTGAATGCCCGCAGCCGGACGTCGATTCCCTTGGTGTAGTCCAGCCGATCGACGCCGAGCAGCACGATGTGAGGCTGGCCCAACCGAGCGCGGAGATCGCGGGTCGCGTCGGTGACCTGATGGCTCCGGGCTCCCTCGTCGTAGCGTTCGCTGTCGATCCCGATCGGGAACGCTCGCACCTGGACCCGCCGGCCGCTCTCCAGCTCGAGGGTCGACTTGTTGTGCCTCGCGGCAAGACCCAGCGCAGCGGCCAGGCGACTGAAGTTGGCGGCGCCGTCCGGGGTCTGGAAGCCGACGAGGTCGCTGCCGAGGATGCCTGCGGTGAGCGTTTGGCGCCACGGCAGCTGGACGAACAGCTCCTCGGGCGGGAACGGGATGTGCAGGAAATAGCCGATCCGGAGGTCAGGCCGCAGCTCCCTGACCATTCCCGGGACGAGCTGGAGCTGGTAATCGTGGACCCAGACGATCGAATCGGGAGCGGCCACCGTGGCCGCCGCCTCGGCGAAGCGCTGGTTCACCCGTCGGTAGCCGTCGTACCACCGCCGGTGGAACTCGGGAGGAGAGATCTTGTCGTGATAGAGCGGCCACAGCGTGCCGTTCGACATCCCGTCGTAGTGCAGGCGCTTCTCCTCGGCGTCGATCGGGACGGGGTAGAGGGTCGCCCCATCGACGACGACCTCGGCGCTGAGGACGGTGCCGGGGGTGGTGCCCTCGTCGATGTCACCCGCCCACCCGACCCACGCGAGCCGACCTGTGTCGGCCATGGACGGTGCGAGAGCCGAGACGAGGCCCCCGGGGCTCGGGATCCACGTGGTCTCGGTGCCGGCGTCGATTCGGCGGAAGGGCAGCCGGTTGGCGACCAACACGACGTCGGCCCTCTCGGCTGTGGAACTACCCATGCCCCAACACTAGGGCCCGCTGGGGCGTCCCCCACAGTGGCGGCTCGACCGCGAGTGGCGATCGGCGCCCTCCCGGTTGGCCATCGGCCTGAGGCGAGCGCTCAGGCCAGGTGGAGAACGCCGTCAATGTCGAGCTCGCCGGGTTGGCCGATCGCCTCGTCCTCGGTCATACGGGCGGCGACGTCGGTGTCGGTCACCTTGCCCCACGTCCGACGCCCGTCGCCCGTTCGCAGAGCACACAAGCCGACCTCGGGGCCGTTGCGGTCGTGCATGACCGTATAGGCCTCGACGGTCACCTGACCGGTGTGGCTCTCGGCCACTCCCGTCCGCGGTACCTCGTCGACGAGGTCCTGTACGTCCTCGGCCCGGAACGCTGACGCAGGAGGCTCGGTGGAATACAGGCCCAGGGCGTGCTTGGTGAGGTAGCCGCCGTTGGCGCTGACCAGCCCGACGGCGCCTTCGTCGTCGCGGAGCACATCGACCATGGTGGCGATCGAGTGCGTGACGTAGTTGTTGAGCGGCCCGCCGGCGAACGTGAGGCCGCCGGTCTGCGTGAGCTGCCGGTGCTCGCCGAGCTCGAGCGACTCGGCGGCGACCTGCACCGCCGAGGGGAAGCACGAGTACAGATCGACATGGGCGATGTCGTGCGGGTCGACGCCGCCCAGCGAGTAGAGGCGCTTGCCCGCTTCGGCGATCGCCGGCGAAGAGTGCAGGTCGCGTCGCTCGGACACGGCATAGGTGTCGTGGGCGTCGGTCCCGGCCCAGGGGAACACCCACCGATCTTTGGGAATCCCGGCCTCGGTCGCCGCTTCCGCCGAGCACAACACCAGGGCCGCGGCCTGGTCGAGATCCCAGTTGGAGTTCATCGCCTTTGTGTAGGGGAAGCCGACCATCCGGTTCGAGGGTGATGGGTCCCGGATCTCCTCCGGTGTCATCGGCGTGCGGAACCAGGCGTAGTCGTTGGCCACCGCCACCTCGTTGAACCGGGCCCACAGCGCCGCGATGCGATCCCGGTGCTCGTCGATCGTCTCTCCCCTGGAGGCCCGTATGGCCGAATCGAACAGCGGGTAGTAGTTGACCGGTTGCTCCATGCCCCTCGACAGCTCGAAGTCGGTGGTCATCGGCACGTCGGACTGAAAGCGCTCGTCAGGCTCGACGCCCTGCTGCGTCGTGGCCCTGACCTCCAAGCCGGCCCGGCGCTGGCGGCGCCGGCTCCAGATCGTCTCGCCCCCCACGATGACCGCTCGATCGATCTCGCCCGCCTGGATTCGGGTGGCAAGCGCGTTGACATACGACTGGGGCGTGTTGCCCCCATTGGCCGAGAGCGAGGTCCTCGCCCCCGGCGATCCGACCGCATCGGCCAGCAGGCGTCCGGGGTCGCTGTAGCGCCATGCCCCCTGCACCACGCCGACGTGATCGAGGCGGGACAGCAGATCGGGAGCGCCGGCGTCGGCGGCTGCCCGGCGCACGACCCGTTCCATCAGCGCGATCGCCTCGACCGCCTCGGCTGGATCATCGGGTCGCTGGATGGCCTGGGCCACGCCAACGACCACCGGTGTACGAGCATCGACCGTCATGGCGCCAAAACCTACGTTGGCCCGATCGCCGCCTCAAATCTACGGCGGTGGCGCGGCCGTTGCTGTGCCACTGGCCGCTTGCCAAGATACGGGCATGCCAATCTCCCCCGATGTCCCGTACGAGAAGAAGACCGCGACCGTCCAGGGCCTCGACATGGCCTACGTCGACGAAGGCGAGGGCGACCCGATCGTCTTCCTACACGGCAACCCAACGTCGTCGTACCTGTGGCGCAACGTCATGCCCCACCTCGCCGATCAGGGCCGGCTCATCGCCCCCGATCTGATCGGGATGGGGGACTCGGCCAAGCTCCCCGACTCGGGTCCGGACTCCTACACGTTCGTCGAGCACCGGGGCTACCTCGACGCCCTGTTCGAGCACATCGGGGTTATCGACCGGGTGACGCTCGTCGTCCACGACTGGGGCTCGGCCCTGGGCTTCCACTGGGCCGAACGGAACCCCGAGTCGGTGATCGGCATCGCCTACATGGAGGCCATCGTCCGGCCGCTTGACAACTGGGACGAATGGCCGGAGGCCGCTCGCGGCATCTTCGAGGGCTTTCGCTCCGACGCCGGTGAGGAGATGGTGCTCACCAAGAACCTGTTCGTGGAAGCGGTCCTGCCCGGCTCGGTGATCCGGAAGCTGTCGGAGGACGAGATGGACACCTACCGCAGGCCCTACACCGAGCCCGGCGAGTCCCGTCGGCCGACCCTGACGTGGCCCCGGCAGATCCCGATCGCCGGCGAGCCGCCCGATGTGACCGAGATCGCCGAGTCCTACGCCAAGTGGCTATCGACCAGCGAGGTGCCGAAACTGCTGGTTCGAGCCGAGCCCGGTGCCATCATGACCCCGTCCAGCCTGGAGTTCTGCCGCCGGTTCGCCAACCAGACCGAGGTCACGGTGGCCGGCAACCACTTCTGCCAGGAGGACTCGCCCGACGAGATCGGCACCGCGATCGCCGCGTGGCGGCGCTCGTTCGCCCCCTGACCGGGCCGATCATCGCGGCGGCGGTCGTGCTGGTCGTCGACGGTCCCCGTGGCCCCATTGGTGTTTCCACTGCAGCTACGCTGGCCCGGGTAGTTTCGATCCGAGGACGTGTCGTTGGATACTGCGAGGCCTTCGAGCAGACGGCGACCGTGGGCGACGTGGGTGTTGCTTGCCGGTCTGGTTCTTGCCGGCTTCGTCGCGCTGTCGAGTGGCGTGGCCGAGGCCGGCAACGACGACCCCGGCAGCGAGCAGCCGGACCCGGTCGCCGCTGACATCCTCCCCGATGTGGTGATCTCGGTACCGGCGGGCGAGACCGCGGCGGACGACGCAGCCCGCATCGTCGCCGAGCTCCGGCGGTCGCCGAGCATCGTCTGGGTGGCCGACGACCAGCGGTCAGCCGAAGCGCCCACGCTGGTCGTGGCCTTCGCCGAGGATTCGAGCGCTGCCGGCCGCCGAGCGGTCGCCGACGCGATCGCCGAATCCGAGCTCGCACCGCGCATCACGGTGAGCGGGCGGGACGTCACCGATCGCGAGATCCTCGACCGAGTCGGCCTCGGCGTCTTCCTCGCCGCCACCCTCGCCGCCCTCGTGATGGCGATCTGCGTCTCTTGGATGACCGGTCTCGTCCACGGCCTCATGAGCGGTCTGACGATCGCCGTCTCGGCCTGGTTGGCCGGCACGCTCGGCAGGAGCGCCGCCGGAACCTTCGACGGGTCGCTCGTCACGACGTCGATACCGGCCGTCCTCACCGCCATCGTCGTCTCCGGCTACCTCGTCTTCCGGCTACTTGGCTGGTTCGGCGACCCCGAGGGCGACGATCCGGCCGACATGATCCGACGCTCGGTGCTCGACCTCGCCACCGAGTTGCTCCTCCTTTTCGCCGGGATGGTCGTCTTGGTCGTGTTCTTCGAGCTGGTCGGTCCGGGCCGCTCGGTCGCAACGGTGGCGCTCGTCGGGGCGCTCACCTCCGCCCTGCTCACCTTGGCAGTCGTGCCTGCTGCGCTCGCAGCCCTGCACGGCTCGGGAGCGGTGTTCGCCAGGGGCGTGCGCTCACTCGGCGAACTGTTCCCGATCCCGAACGGGCGCGCCTTCCCCGTTGCGGTGCTGGCCGGATTCGCCTGCTTCCTCGTGCTGCTCGGGCTGTTCTCGTTCCGACCAACCGCCCAGGGCGAGCAGCTCGACGAGCGAGCCCTCGAAGAAGACAGCGCGGCGGTGGCCGGGACCCGCGAGCTGCTCTCGAACGGCGGAGATCCGACCGCTGCAGTGTTCGCGTTGTTTCCCCTCGGGACCGATCAGCTCGCGAAGGTGGCCTGGCTCGAGCGTGTGTCGCAGCTGCCCGCCGTCGAGCGTGTCGATACCCCGGGCGGCCGGTATGTCGGTGGGGCGTTCAGCCCGGCGGATGGGCTGATCGGCCCGGCTGAAGCCACGGTCGACGACGACGAGGCGCCTCGCTACGCACTCGTCGTTCCCGGGGTCACCAGTCGTAGCCGGGGCGCGATCGAACTCGTCGACGAGATCCGAGGGACCAGCGCCCCGGTCGATCCCGTCCTGGCCGGCGCCGCGGTCGACGCGAGCCTGGCGGACGAACGCGACCGCTCACAGGTCTGGCTCACGATCGTCGCCCTGGCGATCGTGGGCGGCGCGGCCGTCTTCGGGCTCATCGGCGATCTGGGGACCGCCGGGCTCGCTGCCGCCCTCCGCCTGGTCGGCCTGGCCGCAGTCGCTGGCGCCTACCACCTGTTGACCGGGAGCGCCACAGGAGCGGAGGTCCAGATCGCCCTGTTCGTGGTCTCCGTCGGCATGGGGCTGTTCGAGCTCGGCTACCTGCGGCGGCTGCTGTCGTCACATCGGGGCGAGGACACCGACAGCCTCCTCGACGACGCGCTCGTTACCGAAGGGGCGTGGGCGGCGCTCGCGCTCGGCTTGGCTGCGGTCGGAGCGCTCGGCTTGCTCGTTCCCGATCTGGCCATCACCCGGCGCTTCGGGATCCTGCTCGCAGTCGTGATCGTCATCAAGGTCGTGATCGGGATGTGGCTGCTGCGACCGGCCATCCTCGGAACGAGGGCGATCCGGCATTTCGCATCGCATCCCGTGCGGGTCGCCCTGCAGGCCCTCAACGGCGCCAGCGTCACCAGCAAGGCCGAACATCAGGCCTGGGTAGAGGTGGTCTCCTCGCTGCTGTGGACCGAGTTCGACTTCCAAGCCGATCCGGCCACGGCCAGCATCGACGCTGTCTTCGTCCCCGACACGCCGCTCCACCGCCAATCGGTCGAGCACCACCTCAGCCTGACCGACGCCGGGCTGAGGATCATCGGCCGCAAGCCCCAGCTCCGGGCGCTGCGCGTGGTGAACAACGCCGCACCGGCAACCGTGGTCGTCACCGTCGACCACCCGGTCCGTCAGCTGATCGACCGGTCGGACAACGTGGTTGGCGTGCGCAAGGCAGAGCGTCGATCGGTGATGCTGTGGCTCGTCATCCAGGACGACGGCACCTACCGGATCATCGACTCGGTCGAACTTGGGGCCGTCCCCCTCGGGATGATCGACGAGCCGGTTGCGGTTCCCGCCGTCGTGACGGCGTCCCTCGAGTAACGCTCGAACGCATCCGCCCCCGTGACGAGCTCATGACGAGCCCGTCGCCCAGCTCGTCGAGGCGTAGGGCTGGCGAGGAAGGCTTGTACCCTCGCAAGTGTTTCACTGGCCTGCGCTCACCGCGGGCCGAAGGATGGCTCGTCATGGACATAGCTGACTCGGTGCTCGAACTGATCGGCAACACGCCGATGGTCCGCCTCCGCCAGGTGGGTGCCGAGTTGGCATGTCCGGTTGTCGCCAAGCTCGAGACCACCAACCCAGGCGGGAGCTCGAAGGACCGGCCGGCGCTGTGGATGATCGACGAGGCGGAGCGCACCGGCGAACTGAAACCGGGTGGCACCATCGTCGAGCCGACCTCCGGCAACACGGGGATCGGCCTGGCGATCGTCGCCGCCCAACGGGGCTACTCGTGCATCTTCGTGGTCACCGACAAGGTGGCGCCCGAGAAGGTCGACCTGCTTCGGGCCTACGGTGCCGAGGTGGTCGTGTGCCCCGGTGCGGTCGCCCCCGAGGACCCCCAGTCCTACTATTCGACGGCCGAACGGCTCGTGGCTCAGACCCCCAATGCGTTCCGACCGAACCAGTACGGCAACCCTGCCAACCCTGCCGCCCATGTTGAGAGCACGGGGCCGGAAATCTGGCGACAGACGGACGGGCGCGTGACGCACTTCGTCGCCGGGGCCGGCACCGGAGGCACGCTGACGGGCGTGGGGGAGTACCTGAAGTCGAGGAACTCGGCCATCCAGATCGTCGCCGCCGATCCTGAGGGTTCGGTCTACTCCGGTGGTTCCGGCCGGCCGTACCTCGTCGAGGGCGTCGGCGAGGACTTCTGGCCGAGCACGTACGACCCAGGGGTCGTCGATCGGGTCATCGCGGTCTCCGACCAGGACTCGTTCCTCACCGCAAGACTGGTCACCGAGCGGGAAGGACTCCTGATCGGCGGATCGGGCGGCACCGCGGTGGCCGCCGGGCTCGAGCTCGCCGCCGGGTTGACCGCCGACGATCTCGTGGTCGTGCTGATCCCCGACTCGGGCCGGGGCTACCTGAGCAGGGTCTTCAACGACGAGTGGATGGCCGGCTACGGCTTCCTGACCGCACCGGGCACCGTGATCGCCGACGTGCTGGCGGCCAAGCAGCCCGACACGCCCCCGCTGCTCTACGTCCAACCCGACGATCGAGTCCGAGAGGTCGTCGAGCTCATGCACAAGCACGACGTCTCCCAGCTCCCGGTGGCCAAGGGCGAGATGCCGCTGGCGGCGGCCGAAGTCGTCGGCTCGATCGACGAGCTCCGGATCATGGAGGCGGCCTTCACTCGGCCAGAAGTCCTCGACCACTCGGTCGAGGAGGTCATGAGCCCGAAGATGCCGACGATCGGCATCGGCCAGACGGTCGAGCTGGCCGTCCAGCTCCTCGATCTGGCCCCCGCCCTGCTCGTCCTCGACGGCGGCCGGCCTCGCACGGTCGTCGCCAGGGCCGACCTGCTCGCGTTTCTGTCGCTCGACGCGCCAGAGGGAATAGGAGGCATCCGCTGATGACGGATCCAACCGATCGACCGATCGACCGGGTACACGACGACGTGGTTCCTGACGATGACGGGGTCGCCGAGGACGAGCCCAGCTCGTCGTGGGGCTTCGCCACCAAGGCGATCCACGTCGGTCAGGATCCCGAGGCGGTCACCGGAGCGATCACCGTCCCCGTGTTCCAGACCTCCACGTTCGCCCAGAGCGCAGTCGGCAAGCACTCCGGCTACGAGTACGCCCGGACGGGGAACCCGACCCGCACCGCTCTCGAGAACGCGCTCGCCTCCCTCGAGCGCGCCCACTTCGGGGTGTCGTTCGCCAGCGGCCTCGCCGCCGAAGACGCGATCTTGCGGATCCTCGAACCCGGCGATCATGTCGTTCTCGGCAACGACGCCTACGGCGGGACGTTCCGTTTGATCAGCAAGATCTTCACCCGGTCCGGTATCTCGTGGTCGGCCCACGATCTCTCCGATCCCGACCGACTCGGCACGGACTGGCCGGCCGCCACGAAGATGGTGTGGGTCGAGACCCCGACGAATCCGCTGCTCACCGTGGTCGACATCGAGGCGGTGGCGGTGGCGGCCCAGAGCTCCGCCGCCCGGGTCGTCGTCGACAACACGTTCGCAACGCCGTACCTGCAGAACCCGCTCGACCTCGGCGCCGACATCGTCGTGCACTCGACAACGAAGTACGTCGGTGGGCACTCCGACGTGGTCGGCGGCTTCGTCGCCACCAACGACGCCGACGTCGACGAGCACCTCACCTTCATACAGAACGCCGTCGGGGCCGTGCCTGCTCCGTGGGACTGCTATCTGACGCTGCGAGGGGTGAAGACGTTGGCGCTGCGGATGGATCGCCACAACGCCAATGCCGCCGCGATCGTCGATTTGCTCCAGAACCACGAGGCGGTGACCTCCGTGCTCTACCCGGGCCTGCCCGGACATCGGGGCCACGCCGCCGCCCGCAAGCAGATGCGGGGCTACGGCGGGATGGTCAGCTTCCGGGTCGGCAGCCAGGATCGAGCCAATCGGGTCATCGAGGCGACCCGGGTCTTCACGCTCGCCGAGTCCCTTGGTGCCGTCGAGTCGTTGATCGAGCACCCAGGGGTCATGACCCATGCGTCGGCGGCCGGATCTCCGCTCGAAGTGCCCGACGACCTGGTGCGACTCTCCGTCGGCATCGAGGAGGAAGATGACCTCGTAGCCGACCTGCGCCAGGCCCTGGATTCGATCGCCTGAGGGATCGGGCGCTACCGGGAGTCGCGGATGGGTACAACGGGCACGGGGCCAGCAGCGATCGCGGTCGAGCCGAAAACCGGCCGTTACGAGTCACTGGAGGAAGCGGTAGTCGCCGGAGGGGGGA
The DNA here is from genome assembly GCA_029861725.1 of Acidimicrobiia bacterium. Lineage (GTDB taxonomy): Bacteria > Actinomycetota > Acidimicrobiia > Acidimicrobiales > SZUA-35 > CADEDH01. The sequence continues at coordinate 13,769 of JAOTYQ010000064.1, forward strand.
GCATCGTTCCGATCGGAGCTGCCGACGCCCTCGTGTGGGCCGACCCGACGGTGCCCCACGACCTTCCCGAGGCCCTGCGCCATGGGCCGAACGTGTCGTGGGTGGCGCTGCCCTTTGCCGGCATCGAGCCCTACGTGCCGTACCTCGATCACGACCGGGTCTGGACGTGCGCCCGAGGGGTCTACGCTCGTCCCGTCGCCGAGCACGTCTTGGCGCTGGGCCTCGCCGGGCTCCGGGCCGTCGTCCACTACGCCAGGACGCCACACTGGTCGGCTCATGCCGGCCGCAACCTGATCGACGGCAACATCGTCGTGTTCGGCGCCGGTGGCATCGCGATCGAGCTCCTGAGGTTGTTGCAGGGCTTCGAGTGCACGACGACCGTCATCAGGCGGAAGGCGGAGCCGATGCCTGGCGCGTCGCGAACGGTGACGCTCGACCAGCGCCTGGAGGTCCTGCCCGACGCCGATCTGGTCGTGCTGGCGCTGGCCCTCACACCGGGGACGGAAGGTGTCATCTCGACCGCCGAGCTCGACGCGATGGCCCAGCACGCCTGGCTGGTCAACGTGGCCCGGGGAGCCCACATCGACACCGGGGCGCTCCTTCAGGCCCTCGATGCCGGTTCGATCGCGGGCGCCTGCCTCGACGTCACCGACCCCGAGCCCCTGCCCGGCGATCACCCGCTGTGGTCGCGGCCGAACGTGCTGATCACCCCCCATGTCGGCAACACCGAAGAGATGGGTGTGCCCCTGCTCGCCGCCCACATCGAGCGCAACGTCGGGCGCTTCGCCCGGGGAGCGCCGCTCGAGGGGATCGTGGACACCGAGGCTGGTTACTAGTGCTGTTCTAGATCCTTGGGCCGTGTCAGCCTACGTTCGCCGCGGTGTCGTCGAGCCAGCGGCGTCCCTGGCCAGGACGCCGGAGCTCCGCTCACCCGTTAGCCGTGAGCGGGGCCACGAGGACGCAGTCCAGGGGCGGCGAGGGCCGGCGAGACCGCGCATAGGTTGGTTGATGCGGCACTAGGATGCGGTTGCATCGGCGCGAGGTCGTTGCCGCTCGTTGACGGCGGCTCCTCTTCGCCGATCGATCGCCTACCCCTGAGGAGGGGAGGGAGGAAGCTCACCTTGAGCTATCAAGTTGGAGTCGACCTGGGCACGACCTACTCCGCAGCCGCGGTCTTCCGTGACGGTGCAGCGACGATCTTCACCCTGGGCACTCGCAGCGCCGCCATCCCCTCCGTCGTGCTCCTCCGGCAGGACGGGACGATCCTCACCGGTGACGCCGCCGAGCGGCGGGCGATGACCGAGCCCGAGCGGGTCGTTCGCGAGTTCAAGCGCCGGGTCGGTGACACGACCCCGATCATCGTCGGTGGCGCCCCATACTCCCCGGAAGCGCTGACTGCTCGTCTGCTCGAATCGGTGGTGACCGACGTACAGGCCCGCGAGGGCGGACCACCGTCCCGGATCGTCGTGACCCATCCAGCCAACTGGGGGAACTACAAGCGCGACCTCCTCCAACAATCGGTTCGGCTCGCCGGACTCGCCCCCGAGAGCGTCGGGTTTCTCACCGAGCCCGAAGCGGCGGCGCTGTCCTATGCCGCCCAGGAGCGCATCGACTCCGGTGAGATCGTGGCCGTCTACGATCTCGGTGGCGGGACCTTCGACGCTGCTGTGCTGCGCCGGACTCCCGACGGGTTCGAGGTGCTCGGCAAGCCCGAGGGCATCGAGCGACTCGGTGGCATCGACTTCGACGCCGCGGTGTTCGCCCACGTCACGAGCGGTCTCGGGAATGCGTTGGCGGAGCTCGACCACGAGGACCCCGCAGCGCTCGCCGCGGTGGCGAGGCTCCGTCAGGACTGCGTCGAGGCCAAGGAGGCACTGTCGTCGGACACTGACGCGTCGGTGCCCGTGCTGCTGCCGAACCTGCAGACCGAGGTCCGGATCACCCGTCAGGAATTCGAGTCGCTCATCCGGCCGTCGTTGCTCGACAGCATCGAAGCGATGAAGCGGGCCGTGCGGTCGGCGAGCTTGGAGGTGAGCCACGTCACCCGGGTGCTGCTCGTCGGCGGATCGAGCAGGATCCCGTTGATCTCGCTGCTGGTGGGCTCGGAGCTGGGCCGCCCCGTCGCAGTGGATGCCCACCCGAAGCACGCGATCGCCATTGGTGCTGCATTCGCCGCGAGCGGCATCCTCGACAGCTCACCGGACTCGCCGAAGCCCCCCGTCGACGTGGCGGCCCGAAGCGGCCTCGATCCGAACATGACGATCGTTGCCCCCGCTCACCTCTACAACCCCGGGACCGGCTCGGGCACGCCGTTGCCGGTTGAGCGTCCTGGTCCTGCGTCGGTTCCGCCGAAGGCGTTGCCGGTTGAGCGTCCTGGTCCTGCGTCGGTTCCGCCGAAGGCGT
>JAOTYQ010000528.1 GCA_029861725.1 Acidimicrobiia bacterium
CAAACGGCGGGGGATGCCCGCGCCTTCGCCTCCAAGCATGGGTACCGGATCGACGTCAATCAGGAGTCGGTTGCTCAGGGCATGTCGAACCTCGGTTCGGGGATGTTCCAGGGCATACCGGTCTCGACGAGCCTTTCAGCTAGCTCGCTCAACGACGAGTCCGGCGCCAAGACGCCTGTCGCGTCGCTCACAACCGGCGTCCTGATCGTGCTCACCCTGCTCATCCTGGCCCCGCTATTCTCGGATCTCCCGAAGGCGGTGCTGGCGGCGCTGATCATCGACGCTGTCGTGTTCGGCATGATGGACGTGGCGGAGATGAAGAGGCTCCGCTTGGTGGCCCGGGTCGACTTCTGGATCGCCGTGGCTGCCATCCTCGGTGTGTTGTCGGCCGGCGTGCTGGCCGGTGTCATCATCGGTGTCGTGCTGTCGCTCGGATGGTTGGTCTACATCGCCGTGAACCCGAGGATGCCGGTGCTCGGGCGCAGGCCCGGGACGCAGGTCTTCAGGAGCCTCGACAACTACCCGGACGGTGAGAGCTACCCGGGACTGCTGGTCCTGCGCTTCGATGCCGGCCTCTTCTTCGCGACATCCGATGCGCTCGAGGACCGGCTCCGGGAGCTGGCCCAAGACGCCGATCCTCGGTTCGACACCGTCGTCATCAGCTTCGAAGGGGTCGACTTCATCGACTCCCAGGGGGCCGACAAGCTGGCCGAGCTACTCGACCTCGCCGAGGCCTACGGCGCTGAGCTGAGACTGGCGAGGGTCAAACCAGACGTCCTCGATCTGCTCGACCGGGCGGGAGTCCTCGAGAGGTTGGGTGACGACAAGATCTTCGGCAACGTGTACAACGCTGTCGAGGACGCGCTTCCAGAAGCCGCTCGCCGCGACAGCACCACGTCAACGGCTTGACGCCGTTCGAGAGACCGCATGGTCAGATTCGTCGAGCGGTCGTCAGCAATCGCGAAGGAATGAGCACGACCACGCTCCGGCCCCGCACGCCAGCTGGTGTGTTTCCTGTGCTCGCCGAGCGCCTCTCGAGTCGGCGGCGGACGATCGGGGGCGGCGTCGAAGGTGATCTCGTGCCGACTGAGGACCAGACCCGAGCCCGGAACCGGGATCTTTGCCGTCCACCCCACGCCGGCACGGAAACGGAGGGTGCAACCCCATCGGGCCAACCTGAAACCGGTCGTGTCGTAGTAGACGTCTTCAACCGATCGCTCCTCGATTGGGCCAAGACGGGCACCGGGCACAGCGGCACCGAGCTCGGGCATCGCGAAGCTGTCGCCAACGACGAGCTTCCACATTGCTGACGAGGACTCGCGGTCGTCTATCACCGCGACCGCCCGTCGCGCACATGACGAGGATCGTGTCGGTCGGATCGAACGCCTCCTGCACGCTGGCGACGAAGTCAGGGTTGGCGGGCCCTCAGGGTCGAACCGGGGAAGACCAGGGGGATGGTGTGCGCCCGCCAGCTCGGGATGTCCGCCGAGGACGTACTCCGGGAACGTACCGGCGTCGAGGATGCCGACCCGTCGGGGTCATACGCTCGCTTCGGTGAGCGAGACCTCGCCGCCCGCCTCCTCGCCGCCTGCTTCCCCGCCGCCTGCTTCGTCGCCGTCCCCATCCTCGTCAGGCTGATTTCTCCCCATCCAGGTGCCGACCGGTGATGCGACGACGATCTGCATGAAGATCAATGCGGTCACCGTGCCCAGGATCGCCGGGTCGTTATCGAACGCGATGGCAACGGCCGCGAACGCCGGGCCCGAGTTGCTGCCCGGCTGGATCATCGATGTCGCGGCTCGCGTCCGATAGCCGCCGGACGACAGGAAGTAGCCGACCGCGATCATCACCGCAGGGAAGATGACGCCCGCCAGCAGGACCCGGTCGCCGATGAGATCGACGATGATCCGCCAGCTGCCGAGGAGCGCCAAGACGACCACGATCAGGAAGGCCGGGCCGCTCACCTTCTTCGCGAACTCGTTCCACTCGAGGGCGCTCTTCTCGTTCCAATGCCGGATGAGGAGACCAACCACGAACGGGAGGACCTGCAAGAAGACGATCGTCTTGATGAGATCACCGACGGGCAGCGAGACCTCCTCGCCCAGATCAGCCGCCTCGATGATCAGGTTGGCAGTCGGGGCGAAGGTGAACGACCCCACCACGGCGAGCATCACCTGGAAGACCGCCCCGTGGTGACATTGCCTTTGGCGCCCATGACGAACTTGACGCCGAGGGGCGCCCCGGCGACCGACGCGAGTAGCACCATGGCGATGAAGGCCGGGGTGTCGAGGTTGACAGCTCCGCCAGGCCCCATCCGACGAGGGGCCGGATCACCAGTGCGGCCACGAGGACCATGATGACAAGGCCGAACCGGGACAGCACCGAACCGATGGCGGCGAATGTCGTCGTGAAACCGGCCGGACCGACCGAAGGCATGAACCTGTGCATCAAGAAGGTCAAACGCGCCGGCCACGGCTACCGCTGCTTCGGCCACTACCGGCTACGCGTCCTCCTCCACACCGGCGGCTGCAACTGGGACCGCTACACCACCCCGGCCCGACCGATCCGAACACGCTGCTCCCCAGTCAAATGAGAAGAGCCGCTTTGTGTAGAGACCCGTCGATGGCGACAACGTCATCGCTTCGATGTCGACCCACGACGAGCCTGTTACCAACCGGATCAAGATCCCACGGAAGCAGACCTTGTCGGGAACTCGCGGGTTGTGACAGCCCAGTGGGTGAGAGTTGTCTGGCGGTGGCAGGATCGGTTCGATCGCCGCCCAGATAGTGTCCACCACCCCGGGATCCAGAGCGCGTGTCATGATGACCGGGTACCTCCACCGCGTCGTAGTTGTTGGGTGCACCCGGCATCAAAACCGGGACAACAACACGACCGGTGGATGGTCACCTACCCGCGCGGGTCCTGAGGCCGTATCAGAGCTGCCGTCGATTCCAGAAATGTTGGATTGACGTTGGATTTTTCAGCCCCATCAGCGGCGTGCGCTCATAGCGGCTCCGGCGTTTCCCCTGGTCACCGCTGGCGCCCCCGACAGGATTCGAACCTGCGGCCTAGTCATTAGAAGAACATGCACCACCGTCCCCCGGCTCCGGAGGCGTGGTGTGGCGAAAACGGGTCGTCCCGCTCGTAGCGTCTCGTCCCGCCAATGCCCGCTGGCATCTTGGACGAAATCTTGGATGCCCGTCAGGCCGGCGAGATCGCCGGGATCCCATTCGCCTCGGCGGCCGCTGCTAAGCGCTCGTCGTAGGTCACGATCGCCTCGAGATCGTCACCGAGGTCGAGGGCGGCGGCAAGATGTAGCGCGTCCAGCGAACGAAGTTCCACCGGCTGCAACCGTCCCGCCTCTTCGAAAACCGCCGTCCGAACGTCAGTCAGCGCCAGGGCATCCAGCACCTCCCTCGCCCGCACTAGCCGATCAGGAGCCGCTCGCCGCACCGCTCGAAGCAACTCTGTGCGGACGAGATCACAAGCGACTGGTTGCCTCTGCCCCTGAGCCAGCCACGATCGGAACGCTTCGGTTTCCGCCTCGGCCACGACGAGCTTCACCAAGGCGGACGTATCGATGTAGTACGCCACGTCAGTACCGCTCGGCGTTCCGCATCGCCTCCAACTCCGCTGAGAGGTTGGGTCCAGACTCAGGCGGTGGGAGATCCACCATCTCACGACGAGCGGGACGAGCGCTCCCAGCATCGATCAGGGCCTGCAACCGAGAGGCAGGAATGGCTGTCATCTGGGCAACCGGACGGCCACGATCGGTGATCGTCACGGTCTCACCAGACGCAGCGTCGGCCACTACCGCCGACGCGTTCTGCTTCAACGCTCGTATCCCAACCTCAGACATGTGCTTCATGGTAGCACAACAGTGGCACGAGATCTTGGATCCGTCTTGGATGTCCAGAAACCACTGACTCGGACCGCGTTCGCCCGGCCCAGGCCCTGCGCCCCCGACAGGATTCGAACCTGCGGCCTAGTCATTAGAAGATGTTTCGACACCGTCCGGCTGATCGACCACAGTTCGCTGACCTGCGGAGACGTTGGGTCGGCGGTCCGGCCAGTACTACCCGCTCCCCTACCGTGCCGCTGGCAATGGCGGACTAAATGGCGGATGAGTGATGTCGCCTTTCCTCATTCCGGCGTGCTGAAGCCGACGGCCTGCTGCCGCTCTCAGTGGGCTCGTTTCCGAGCGCTCTGGCCACGAGGGAACGCCGGTTGCAGAGCGCAGCGGATCGTGATTTCGGAGTGGCATTATCGAGCTGTCGCTTGACCTGGCGGCCTTGTCGGCTGGGCGGCCCCGGTTCTGCGCCGAACTGCTCGGCAGCGTGGGGCGGGGGCTTGCGCGGTATGGGTGGCTTGACGTGT
>JAOTYQ010000529.1 GCA_029861725.1 Acidimicrobiia bacterium
TCTTTCCCGAGCTCGAGCTCCCCGAGCCGGCCTCATCCATCGACCGACGACGGCGACACACCGCAGCGATCGACGAGTTGCGGGACGAATTCTACAACGCCACGATCACCCGTTTCGAGCCCACCCACTCCGACCTCTGGGTGCTTCGGGTCCGACCCGATCACGGCGACACCTCCCACCTCCCCGGCCAGTACGCGTCCCTCGGGCTCGGCTACTGGGAGGACCGGGTGGACGACGCCGAGGACCCGGCTCTCGACGACAAGTGGGAGAAGCTCATCCGCCGCTCGTACTCGATCTCGAGCCGGATCTTCGACGAGCACGGCTATCTCGCAGACGACACCGGCGGCGTCGAGCTCGAGTTCTACATCGTGCTGGTGCCGCCGACCGACGACAACATCCCGGCGCTGACCCCGAGGCTCGCCCTCAAGCGACCGGGCGACAAGATCTATCTCGGGCCGAAGGTCGCCGGCCGCTACACGTTGGGGTCGGTGATCGATCCCGCCGCCACCGTCGTGTTCCTGGCGACCGGCACGGGCGAGGCGCCTCACAACGCGATGGTGGTGGAGCTGCTGCGGAAGGGCCATGTCGGTCCGATCGTGTCGGCGGTGTCGGTGCGGCAGTGGGCCGACCTCGGCTACCAGAACAAGCACCGATCGCTCGAGGAGAGGTACCGCAACTTCCACTACCTCCCGATGCCGACACGCGAGCCCGACGTGCCGAAGCGCTACCTGCAGGACGCCATCCGCAACGACGAGCTACGGGAGCGCTTCGGGGTCGAACTCGACCCGGCGAGCACGCATGTGTTCCTATGCGGCAACCCGGCGATGATCGGCCTGCCCGAGGAGTCGAGCGACGGCGTGCTGCGCTTCCCGGAGCCGACCGGCGTGGTGGAGCTGCTCACCGAGCGGGGCTTCACCCTCGATCGCCGCAAGGAGCCGGGCAACATCCACTACGAGGAGTACTGGTAGTAGAGCTTGCAGGATCGCAGCTCAGGCCGAGAGCTCCCGCTGCAGCGGGGTCGGGAAGCTCGGCTTGACGACCGTGTCGCCGAGCACGGCTTGGAGGCGGGAGACCTCGGCGTCGATCCTGTCCCGGGTACCGCTGTCGACGTCGTCTTCCAGCAGGCGGGTCACGATCTCGCCGTCTGGTCGCTGGCTCCACCCGCCGACGATGCGGCCGTCGGCCCAGACGGTCGGACCGATGTTGCCGCTGCGGTCGAACAGCGGGCCCCGGTGCGGGCCGAGGTACCAGTCTCGCTCCTTCCACCCCATCGGGGTGGGGTCGAGCGATGGGAGGAGGGCGACCCAGGGCTCGGGGGTCGGGTCGTCGCCAAGGTCGTCGCCGAGAACGAGCCCGGGACGACCATCGAGATCGACCTCGACGACGTCGAGGTCGGCAACCGCCGCCCGGAGCTGCCGGACTCTCCAGCCGGTCCACCACTTGAGATCATCGAAGGCGGCGGGCCCGAACGTTCGCAGCCACCGCCGCACCAGCTCGGTCGAGGCGGCCTCGGCGGTGACGGAGTCGGGCGCGGGCTCCGACTCACCGAGCCATCGCCGGCGGAGGTGCCAGGTGTACTGGCGGCCGGTCCACTGGCCGGCGGGTTGGCCGCGGATCAGCACGCCCTCGTTGGCCAGCACCCCCAGGACTCGCGACGTCGCACCGGCGGTTGCCGCCCACTTCGTTCCCGCCCCCATCGGGATCTTCGTCGCCAAGCGGGGCACGAGCGCCGTGATCTGGCGGGCCTGGGCTCCCCCGCCGTCGAGCGCCTCGATCACCTCCGTTGCGGCCTCGGCGAGCCAGGCGGTCGGGTCGTCGATGCCGGAGTCGGCCAGGAACCCTTCGAGCCGCTGGCGCTCCACCACGGCCACCGCATCGGTCGAAGAGCGCTCGACGACCGGTAGATGGGCGACCGGGACGATGAACAACGTCCGCCGCATCGCGAGGATCCGGGCGACCGAGCGCTCCTCGTAGAGGGCGGAGGCCACCGCGTCGATCGACGGCGATGCGAGCCGAGCCGCCACCGAGAGATAGACGGTGGCCGGGTCGGTGGCGTGGAGCACCACGAGGTCCTCGGTGACCGCAGTGACGTCGGTACCCCGCTCGGCCAGCCGATGCCGACGACCGAGGCGGGCTCGGCGATCGGCGGCGGTGAAGGTCCGGGCGCTCACGTCTGAAGGGCGAGCACGTCGGCTACCGATTCGACGGCCGCCGACCACGATTCCGGCTCCGCCGCCGGTCGGATGACGAACTTCGAGAACCCAGCCTCGCTGAACGCCTCCATTCGCTCGGCCAGGCCCGTGGCACCGACCCCGATCACGTGCTCGGGATCGAAACCGGGACGGCGGGCCTCGATCCCGGCACGGATCTCGTCGGAGAGCCGACCGTCGACCCAGCTGAGGTTCATGCCGTAGTGCTCACCGTCGATCGCCCGGCCGGCGGCCTCCGCCGCCTCCGCTATCGTCGCCCGGGCGGCAGCCGCCTCCGTGGGGCTGCACAGGCCGGGCATCCAGCCTTCGCCAAGAAGCCCGCAACGCCGGAGCGCGGCCGGGACCTGCCCCCCGAGCCAGACTTCGAGCGGTTCCTGCACGGGACGCACCGGCAGGGTGACCGAGTCGTATCGGTGGTGGCGACCGTCGAAGGTGAGGGTGGCGCCGGACCACAGCGTCCGCATGATGTGCAGCGACTCCTCCAGCATCGACGTTCGGTCAGCGGCTTCGACCCCTTGAGCGTCGAGCTCCTCCGGTGTCCGAAGGCCGAGCACGAACAGCAGCAGAAGCCGCCCGTTCGACAGCTGATCGAGCGTCGCCAGCTCCTTGGCCAGCCGCACCGGGTCGCGGCCCGGCACGATCAGATGGGAGCCGAGCTTCAGTCGCTGCCGGCGCCCGGCGGCAACACCGAGCGCAGCGATCGGGTCGAACACCTTGGCGGTGACGACGTCGGGCACCCAGATCGAGTCGTAGCCGAGGTCATCGAGCGCATCGACCAGTCGGATGAAGCCCGCCGGGTCGTCGGTGGCACCGGCGCCGGCCGCCACCCCGATTCGTACCTTCATGACAGCTGCCTCCCGACGGTCCGACGCTACCAAAATGGGCGACGGAGCAACCGGCGGCAAACTAGGGTCGGCGGGCGAGCTCCCGGGGGAACGTAATGGCCGACGACGGCACCGATAGGCGCTACGACCGCTCGATACTCGAGGCCCACCCGGCGTTCGCCCTGCCCGAGCCGCCTGCTGGGCTCGAGGAGAAGGTGAGGGCGGCGCACTGGCCCGACAGCCTGTTCGACCGTGTCCGGGCTCTCCGCCCGAATTGGGGGATGATCGAGGCCTGGGTCGACACCGGCTTCCCGACGATCGAGATGATCGAGCAGTGGGTGCCTCAAGAGGAAGCGATCCTCGACTCCACGCTCGCGGTCCGCCAGGGCGGGTGGGACGACAACGACCTCCTCGTAGACCTGTGCCGGAACTCGCCGGAAAGGGTCGGTGACTGGGACGTCGTCGTCGAGCGGGGCCCGCACGCGTTCGCTCAGTTCCGGCTCCAGGAGAACTCCTACGTGGTACTCGTTGAGGACCTCAGGGTCGGGCTCGGGATGGTGTCGCGCTCGCTTCGCAATTGCTACATCGGCGGTGACCGCACGAGCGTCCACTTCATCTCCGGGTGGCGGGTCCGGAAGGGCTTCCGGGGGCTCGGCATCTCCAAGTTGCTGCTCGAAGGGGCCGGCCCCGGGCACGGCTTCTTCGGCGTCAGCTTCTACTGGTATGTCCGGCTCGACAACCAGGACCGCTCCTGGGTCGAGAAGGTCACATCCGACATGGCCGACCGGCCCGAGGGCTGGGGTGTCACCACCGACCGGCTGACCGCTACCGTGACCCACTTCCGCGAGGTGCAGGAGGGCCGTCGAAGCGAACGGTTCCGGCCGGCGGCCGAGGCGGACCTCGAGCGCTGCTGCGAGCTGATCAACCGGACCCATCACGGGCTCGACCTCTTCCGTCCCTACACCGAAGAGTTCCTCGCCGGACGGCTCGACGATCCAAACTGGGGGCCGCGGCCGAGCTTCATCGATCCGGTCTACGGGTGGGACGACTTCGGTGTCGTCGAGCGCGACGGTGTGATCGTCGCCTGCGGTGGGCTCTGGGACCGGGGCCGCGACCTCCGGGAGCGGTGGTCGAACCGGGCGACCGGCGACGAGTTCGTGATCGAGTCGACCGCCATGATGGACTTCGGCCACGCCGAGGGGTGCGAAGCGGACCTGGCCGAGCTGATCGGGCACTTCCTGGGCACCACCGACGATCGAGGTCGGTCGACGATGATGGTCCCCTTGGAGTTCCTTCCGGCCGTCGCCGGGGCCTGCAGCGGGTACCTGTCGACGCCGGAGA
>JAOTYQ010000065.1 GCA_029861725.1 Acidimicrobiia bacterium
ACCCAGGTGCTCCTGGCCCGGGGCGCGGTCCGGGTGTTCGCGGTCGACGTCGGTCACGGTCAGCTGCTGGGCTCGCTCCGTCAGGACGACCGGGTGGTCAACCTGGAGCGGACCAACGTGGCCGAGGTCACCCCGACGCTGCTCGGGTGCCGGCCCGACGTCATCGTGTGCGACATCACGAAGCTCCCTCTGCGGGAGGTCGCCCGCCAGCTCGTCGACAACGACGTGCCGATGCCGGGGACCCACCTCGTCGGTCTGGTCAAGCCGATGTTCGAGCTCGGGATCGGTGAGCTTCCCGAAGCCGAAGGTCTGGCGCGCGCGTTGGCCCTGGCGGAGCGGGGCATCGAGGAGCTCGGCTGGGCCGACGTCTCGTCGATCGACTCGACGATCCTGGGCCACCGGGGAGCGGTCGAGTACTTCCTCCACGCTCGCTGGCCCGAGGGACCGGCGGGCCCCAGCTGATCAGGAGACGCCGGTCAGCTCGCCGTCGGCAGTCAGGCGGCCGGTCTCCATGTTGCGAGCGAGGGCCTCGTTCCCTTCGGCACTACCGACGGGGTAGAAGCAGCGGTAGACGTGGTCGGTGTCCATCGCCGGCGTCAGCTCCGGCTCCTCCTCCCGGCATTGCTCCTGGGCGTACCGGCATCGGTCGGCGAACTTGCATCCCTTCGGTGGCTCGATCATGTTCGGCGGTCGGCCGGGGATGATCGCCAGCTTCGTGTGGCTCGGGTACTCGACCTTCGGGATCGACCGGAACAGCGCCTCCGTGTACGGCATCTTCATGTCGCGGAACAAGACCTGGGTCGGCGCCCGCTCCATGATCCGCCCGGCGTACATGACGATGACTTCGTCGGTCCGGCCGGCCACGACGCCGAGGTCGTGGGTGATGAGGATGAGCGGCATGAACCGCTCCCGTTGCTGATCCTGGAGCAGGTCGAGGATCTGGGCCTGGACGGTGACGTCGAGGGCGGTGGTCGGCTCGTCGGCGATCAACAGCTTCGGCCCGCAGGCCAGGGCGATGGCGATGACGACCCGCTGCCGCATGCCGCCCGAGAGCTGATGGGGGTAGTCGTCGATGCGAACCTCGGGCGAGGGGATGCCAACGCTCTGGAGCAACGACAGCGCGGTCGCTCGGGCCTCGCGCTTCGAGACGCCGTGATGGACCCGGAGACCCTCGGCCACCTGCTGGCCGATCCGCATCACCGGGTTGAGCGAGCCGAGGGGGTCCTGGAACACCATCGCCACCTCGGGGCCCCAGATGTCTCGCAGCTGCTTGTCGTTGAGCGACATCATGTCGATGCCGTCCATGACGACCCGGCCCGAGGTGAACACGTTGCTCTTCGGCAGGAGCCGCATGATCGACCGGGCGGTGACGCTCTTGCCCGACCCCGACTCGCCGACGATGCCGAGCGCCTGGCCCCGGCGGAGGGTGAACGACACGTCGTCGACTGCGGTCAGCGGGCCCGCCGGGGTTGCGAACGCGGTCGTGAGGTTCTCGACTTCGAGGATCGGGCCGTCCTGCCCAGGGGATCCGCCGTCCATCGAGGTCGGGTTGATCAGGTCGTCGAGGACGTCGTCGGGCGAGGAGTCGGTCACGGGGCCACCTCGCCGATGAGCGGGTAGTGGCAGGCGACGTACTGGTCGTCGGCGACCTTCCGGATCACGGGCTCCTCACTGGCGCAGCGGTCCTGGGCCAGCGGACACCGGGTTCGGAACCGGCAACCGCTCGGGGGGCTGACCGGCGAGGGCAGGTCGGCTGCGACCTGGGTGACTCTCGCGTCGACCAGGGGGTCGGGATGCGGAATGGCCGACAGGAGCAGCTGCGAATAGGGGTGGGCCGGGTGCTCATAGAGCGCGTCGGGGTCTGCGACTTCACAGATCTTCCCGAGGTACATCACCGCCACCCGATCGCTGACGTTCTTGACGACCGCCAGGTCATGAGCGATGAAGACCAGCGTGAGGCCGTATTGTTCCTTCATCTCCTCCAGCAGGTTGAGGATCTGGGCCTGGACCGACACGTCGAGCGCCGACACCGGCTCGTCGCAGATGATCACCTTCGGGTTCATGATGAGCGCTCGGGCGATCGACAGCCGCTGAGCTTGCCCACCGGAGAACTCGAACGGCTTGCGGTCGAGGGCGTCGTCGGGGTTGATCCCGACGGTTTCGAGCATCTCCCTCACCTGGGGTTCTGCCCGTTCCCGGAGCTCGTTCTGGCGGGCCGCCAGCTGCCGACGGACGACGCGGTACAGCAGGTAGTTGACGGCAACGGTGGCGATCAGGACGGCCAGCTTGGCGTTCCCGTCGAGCCCGGAGATGTAGAAGAGCTGGAGCCCGACCAGCGCTACGAGTGCGGCTGCGATGCCCGATGCGCCGGCCCGGGCCGGTCGGGTCAGCGACGCCAGCAACCAGAGCCCAACGACGGTGGTGATGACGAGCATCGCGCCTCGGAGGACCCATGCCGGCCCACCGACGAAGCTGTTCCAGGTTCGCCACACCAAGAACGCCGACACGGCCGTCGCGAATGCGGCGCCGGCGAGGCCGACCATCGCGGGGACCTCGCCCAGTACCTTCGAGACGACACCGAACGGCACGATCACGGCGAGCGCGAGCCACACGATGCCGAGGACGACGAGGACCGCGGCGATGGCGAGCAACGCGGCGAGCACGGGGAAGCCGATGATCTGGGCCGGGACCTGGGTCCAGGAGAGCTGCGACTCGAACCGCCGGTCCTCGGCCGCCTCGCTGATGATCCACAACACCAGCGCCACGCCCGCCAGCGGCACCAGGTAGCGCAACGGCTTGGTCACGACGCCAGCCACCCGCTGGAACAAGCGGCCCCACCACTCGAACCACACCGATGTCGGTGGGCGCCCGTCCTCCTCCTCCCACCACACCATCAAGGGCTCGCCGACGATGTCGCGAACGGTCCGCCGCGGGTTGAGGGCCGAGATCGGGTCCTGGAAGATCATCTGCAGGACCGGCCGGGTGCGGCGCATCGACTCGTCGTCGAGCGACGTCAGCTCGACGGCGTCGAGGACCACCGACCCGGAGGTCGGGCCGGGGATCTGCATGATCGCCTTCCCGGTAGTCGACTTCCCACAGCCCGACTCGCCGACCAGACCAAGCGTCTCGCCTTCCACGAGATCGATCGAGATACCGCTGACGGCGTGAACCACGTTCCCCGTCGTCCCGACCGGGAACTCGACGACGAGATCCTCGGCCCGCAGCAGGGTCTCGGTCTCGTCGCGGAGGTGAGCCTTCCCGACCCCCGCCATCTACAGCACCGATTCCCTCGGCTCGTACCGCTCCTGGAGCTTGTCGCCGACGAAGTTCAGGGCGAGCACGGTGAGGAACATCGTCGTCGCGGGAATCAGGCTTATGTGGGCGGCGGTGTCGAGATCGGTCCGGCCCTTGTTGATCATGTCCCCCCAGGTCGGGGTGGGGGGCGGGACCGACAACCCGATGAACGCCACCGCGCCTTCGACCACGATCAGGTTCGCCATGACGATCAACGAGTAGCTGACCAGGGCCGGCGCGACGTTGGGGAGGACCTCACGGAACATGATTCTGCCGTTGCGGGCCCCGATCGTCTTGGCCGCCAGCACGAACTCCCGTTCCGACCACACCAGCGTCGACGCCCGCACGACCCGGCCGATCGGGGCGATCGACAGCAAGACGAACACGACGATCAGGATCGACACCCTACGGTTGGCCTCACTGTCGAGGAACAGGATGAGCGACAGGGCCAGGATCAGCGGCGGGATGACCAGGGTGCCGTCGGTGAAGGCGGTGATCGTCGTGTCGACCCGGCTGCGGTAGTAGCCGGCCGCCATGCCGATCATGCCGCCGATGAACAGCGCTAGCGTCGCACCGATCGCCGAGACCATCAGGCTGACCTGGGCTCCGTAGATGACCCGGCTGAAGATGTCGCGCCCGGCTCCGTCGTTGCCGAACCAGAACTCGGCGCTCGGTCCGGCCCGGTTGTTGCCGGCGAAGGTCTGCGCTGGGCCCTTGAGCGGGAGGACGTCGGCGAAGATGGCGGCCAGCGTCAGCACGGACAGGAACCCGACCGCCACCCAGAACATGACGCCGAGCGTCTTGCGTCGCCTGATCCCGTCGTCCCGGTCGTCGGCCGGTTCAGCCACGACCGGGACAGGCGAGTCCTCGAGCGGATCCTCCAGGCGCGTCATCGATTCGCTGGTGTCAGCCACCGTCACCTCCAAGTCCGGCACCGCCGGAGCGAAGTCGTGGGTCGAGCGCGAGATAGAGGAAGTCGACCATGACCAGGACGAGGATGTAGATGGTCGAGATGACCATCGTGCCCCCCTGCACCGCTATGAAGTCGCGCTGCGCGATCGCGTTGAACATGTAGCCCCCGATCCCGGGGAGCGTGAAGATGATCTCGGTGATGATCGCGCCGCCGATGAGGGCGCCGACCGTGAAGCCCATGACCGTCAACAAGGTGAACATCGACGGTCGAAGTGCGTGGCGCCAAAGGATCCGGGTCGTCGACAAGCCCTTGGACCGGGCCAGGTCGATGAACGGGAGGCGGAGCGTGCCGATCATGTCGGAGCGAAGGAGCCGCATGAACACCGCCGAGATGCCGAGGGCGAGCGACAGCGACGGCAGGGCCATGTGCCGGAAGTGGTCGACGGCGCTGTCGCCGAGTGGGACGTAGAGGGCGCCGGGCAGGATCTTGAAGCCGATCTGGGTGCCAGCAACGCTGAGGCCGCCGATGGCGAGGAACAGCACGAAGAAGATGGCCAGCACGAACGGCGGCACGGCGAAGAACCCGAGCATCACCGTGTTGATGATCCGATCCTGGCGCTGGCCGTTGCGATACGCGGTGTACACGCCGAGGGGGAACGAGACCAACGTCGCCAGGATCAGCGAGTACAGCATCAGTTGCAGCGACGGGGTGATCGAGCGGGAGATCCCGTCGGCCACGGTCTCTCGCAGGAGGACCGACGTGCCGAGATCGCCCATCACCGCATCGCCGAGCCAGTTGCCGTAGCGGTTGAAGAACGGCTCGTCGAGACCGAGCTCGGCATTGACCCGGGCGACGGCATCAGGGGTGGCCGACGGTCCGAGGATGTTGATGGCCGGGTCGCCCGGGAGGGTGGCCATCAGGCTGAACACGATGAACGAGACCACCAGCAGGATCGGGACGACGCCGAGGATCCGCCGGATGGCGTAGCGCCCATTCGTCAGGAACGCAGCGATCGTCCCGATGATGACGAGCAGCCCGAACGTCCAGCTGACCGGCGGCCTGGCAAACCAGGCCCAGAGGAGCACCGTCACGGTCGCCACGACGGCGAATCGGCTCGGCTGCTCTCTCAGACTCTGCACGGTCAGCTGGACTCCTCGGCTAGGGACTCAACCTTGGCAGTTGCCTTCGATGCACCACATCTGGGTGAGGTGGTGCTTGCCTGCGATCACCGGCATGGCCGGGCCGAAGTCGGGGATCTCCAGGTCGGTGATGTTCTGGACCCTCGGGTTCGACATGACTCCCCACAGCGTCCAGGTGGTCCAGAAGTTCCACACGTTCTCCCCGAACAGCCGGTTGACCTCCTCCGCCGCCGCCTGACGGGCCGCCGGATCGGGATTCTGGCGGATCGTGACGAAGGCCTCGTCCATCGCCGGATCCTGGAAGCGGCCGAAGTTGAGTGCCAGCTCGGGAACCCCGGGATCGATCGGGCTGGCGGTGGCCTGGTTCCACCAGAACCACTGCTCGGTCGGATCGACGCCAGCGTGGTTGCGCCACCCTTGGACCTGGAACGTCCCGGCCAGCGCAAGGCCGATGTACTGGCCCTGCTCGATCGGTGTGATGCTCACGTCGATCTCGTCGCCGAAAGCATCGGTCCACATCGATGCGACCAGCTCGTTGGTCTCGACGTTGAAGGCGTCGTTGGTGGTGTTGAACGTGAACGCCACCGGCACCGTGCCGTGGTCGGCCTTGCAGGTCTCGAACTCGGCCGCGGCCGCATCGAGATCGAAGTCGGGGTAGCCGGAGTCCTCGAGGTATCCCACCGAACCCGGCGGGAACGGCCCGTTGGCCGGGGTGACGATCCCGGCACCGCGCTCGGCCGCCACCCGATCCCGGTCGATGGCGTGGGCGAACGCCCGGCGGCAGCTGACATGCACCATCGGGTTCGTGGCGTTCAGGTCGCCCGGGTCCATCGCCAGCGAGTCGACGCCCCGGACTGCGGCCAGCACGCCGTTCTCGCCCTCGGCGGCGTTGATCAGGAAGTAGCTGGTCTCGCCGAAGTCGTTGGCCTGCAACAGCTTGAACTCGGTGTCGCCTTCGTACTTCGCGATCTCATCGGCGTTGGCGGTGTGGATGATGTCGAACTGGCCGGCCTTCAGCCCGTTCGATCGGCCCTGAATGTCGACCGCGACGACGAACTCGACCTCGTCGAGATAGGGCAAGCCCTCACCGGTGAGGGAGTTCGGGCCGTCGCCCCGCCAGTAGTCGGGGTTGCGCTCGGCGACGAAGCTGTTGCCGTTGCCCGGGGTGTAGGAGACGTACTTGAAGGCCCCCACGCCGACCGGCGCTGCCGGGTCACCACTGAGATCGAGGGCGGCCGCCTCCTCCTCGGTGACGAACGGCGCCGCGTTCAGCGGGTTGTTGGCCAGCGTCTTCATCCATTCGGGAGAGAACATCATCCCGCAGACCTCGGTCCGCAGCGATCTCGGTCCGAGTGCCTCCGGCGCCTCGTAGATCATCGTCACCGTCTGACCGCTGGCGGTCACATCGGCCAAGCCGAAGAACGCGGGACCGGTGAGGGGGCTGAACCGGCAGGTGTCGATGTTGTACTTGACCGCCTCGCCATCGAGTGGGGTGCCGTCGTGGAAGGTGATGCCGTCCTTGATGGTCATCGTCCACTCGGTGAAGTCGTCGTTCGGCTCGACCGACTCGACGAGGTACGGCTGGATCTCACCGTTGGTGTCGGTAACGAACAAGCCGTCGGTGATGGCCCGGAAGATCATGCGGCAGCTGATCGCACACGATGTTGCGTAGTGGGTCCAGGGGTTGGCCGAGTCGGCCTCGATGCCGTATACCAGCTTGCCGCCACGGACCGCCTCGCCGGCGGCTTCAGCGGAGCTGTCGGCGCCGGTGGCCTCGCCCTCCTCACGGTCGGCTTCGACCTGTTGCTGCTCGGCGTCGTCGACGGCGGTCGTGACGTCGGTCGACTCCTCGTCGTCGCCACCGCCGCAGGCCGCGGCCACCAGGGCCAGCGCGAACAGGATCGCCAGCAGTTTGCTCGCTCGTCCGATCAAGGTTCCTCCCCCTTCATCTGGGTGGGGCTCACGGTCCCAGACGGCGGCCTGTGACGCAAGTCTCAGGAGCAATCAGTTGTGTGACGTTTCGCCACCCCAGCAGCGGTGTGTCGAGCCCGGAAACGGACCGGTATCGGGCCGATAGCCTCCGGGCCATGGCCAGCGATTCGCCACAAGAGATGCCACCGGAATTGAGGGTGTACACCCGGGCCGGGGACGACGGTACGACGGGGCTCTTCTATGGCGGGCGGGTGGCCAAGGACTCGCCCCGGCCGGTGGCCTACGGCACGGTCGACGAGGCCCAGGCGGCGTTCGGTCTCGCCCGGGCCGAGACCGAGTCCGGCGGCGAGCTCGACGGGATGCTCGTCGGCATCGGTCGTGACCTCTACGTGGTGATGGCCGAGTTGGCCACCCTGCCCGAGAACTACGGCAAGCTCACCCCGGGCCAGACGCAGGTCACCGAGGACATGGTCACCGCGCTGGAGTCGATCATCGACGAGACCAGTAGCCGGTTCGACGCTCCGACTGACTTCGTCATCCCCGGCGGCAACCGGGTCTCGGCTGCGCTCGACATCGCCCGGACCGTGACGAGGCGGGCCGAGCGAGCCGCCTTGGCGGCCACCGTGGACGGGTCGTCGGTCGTGCCCTACCTGAACCGGCTGTCGGACCTGGCCTGGGTGTTGGCCCGCTGGCAGGAGGGGGAGCACCTGCTGGCCCGCTCGGTCGAGTAGGTTCCCGCCAACTGGCGCGCATCGTTCCCGAGCCGTGAACATGGCGTAAACGAGAACGCGCATGAACGAGGTCGGGGCAGGTTTCGTGGCCGAGAAGATGGTGCAGTGGTGGGTCGTGCCGGGACCTGACGGCGGCGTTCTCGAGCGTCGTCTGGTCGACCTGCCACGCCCGGGGGAGAGCCAAGCCGTCGTCATCGTCCGGGCCGCGGGACTCAATCGGGGCGAGCTCTTCTCCCGAGGCCCGCTCCGGACCGGCCGACCCGGTGCCCGGGGGTACCCGTCGGGGGTGGAGTTCGCCGGCGAGATCGTTGCCCTCGGCCCCGGCCTGAACGGCTGGTCGGTTGGGGATCGGGTGATGGGCCGGGCGCCGGCGTCGCACGCCGAGTACGTCGTGGTACCGGTCGATGCGCTCATTCCGGTCCCGGCTGCGCTGACCAGCACGGAGGCGGCAGCGGTTCCGAACGTGTTCGTGACCGCCCACGATGCGCTGGTGACCACGGCCCGCATCGGGCCCGCCGATCGGGTACTGATCACCGCCGGCTCATCGGGGGTTGGCTCGGCTGCGCTGCAGATCGCCCGCTACGTCGGGTGCCGGACCGTGGCGGCCACGACCCGGTCGACCGCCAAAGCGGATCGGTTGCGAGTGCTCGGCGCGACCGCGGTCATCGACACGAGCGAGCCGGGGTGGGCCGCCGAAGCGGTCGTCGAGGCCGACACCGATACCGGCGGCGCCTTCGACGTGGTGATCGACCAGGTCGGCGGCGCTCTGTTCCCCGCCCTGCTGGAGGTGCTGGCGATATCGGGGCGGTACGTCACCGTGGGCCGCAACGACGGCACGACCTCGACGATCGATCTGGACGTCGTCGCCCGGAAGCGGTTGGAGCTGATCGGCGTGACCTTTCGGACGAGGACGGCGGCCGAGGCCTTGGCCTGCTCGAAGCGGTTCGCCGATCAACTGCTCCCGGCCTTCGAGACCGGTCAGCTCGCCCCGGTGCTCGATCGGACCTTTCCGCTCGAGGCGCTCGACGCGGCCTTCGACTACCTCGCGTCGGATGCCCAGGTGGGCAAGGTGGTGGTGACGACGTCCTGCGTCAATGAGGTCGATCCGAGCTCCGGAGCCGGCCTAGCCACATGACGCCGACGATCGACCCGATGAGCCCGCCGGTACTCGACAGGAACAGGTCGCCGACGGTGTCACCATAGGTCAGATCGAGACCGCCGGCGCCGCCGAAGCCGTCGGTGGACACGACCCACTCCAAGCCTTCCCACCAGATGATCGCGATGGCGCCAAAGCCGTAACCGAGGAGCAACGCATCGTGGTTGTCGGCCACGTTGCGGAACCGGAACGCGTGGAACGCGGCGACCAGCAGAACCCAGTTGACGGCGTGGAGGACGTCGTCGGTCACGGAGTAGGAATCGTAGAACCCGAACAGGTTGCCGAGGGTGTCGATCAGGAACGGCGCCGACAGCAACGCATCGGCGGTGTGGGGATACGGCCGCCAACCGCGAGTCCTGGCCAGGACCGGCACGATGACGGCCGGCGCCAAGAACAACGGCGCCCGGTACGGCATGGCCTTACCCTCGACGACGTCGGGTTGGAACACGAGGGCAACGAAGAACGCGCTGAACAGGCAGAGCTTCACACCGAGGTTGATCCACCTCGTAGCGTCCTGGCGGTCGACGTCGAGCACCCTCGTCGGGCTCGTAGCCTCGGTTGAGGGTGCGAGCTCCTGCGTGCTGGGTCGTCGCTCCATCACGGTAGGAGCGTACGGCAACCCGGGCGTGGCCAGCGGCCACAGGTTGGCCTAGACAAGAGGCCATGAGCGAACCTGAGATCCTCGTCGACGTCGCCGGCCCGATCCGGACCGTCACCCTCAACCGGGCAGCCAAGCGCAACGCCCTCACTCCGGAGATGCTGAAAGACACCACCGCGGCGTTCCGTGGCGAACCGGGGGCCGACGAGCGGGTCGCGGTGATCCGGTCGACCGGACCGGTCTTCTGCGCCGGTATCGACCTGCAGCGCCGACTCGACGATCCGAGCCCGTCCCCCGACGCGTCGCCGCAGGAAGACGCGCCGGGCGGAGCGATAACAGGTAGCGGTCCGACGAGCGCCGTCGAGCGCCTGTTCCACTCGGTCGAGCAGTGGCCGCTGCCGGTGGTAGCGGTCGTGCAGGGCGATGCGATCGCCGGCGGCAACGAGCTGGCGCTGCACTGCGACGTGGTCGTCGCGTCGACGAAGGCGAACTTCGGCATGTCGTTGGCCCAGATCGGTCTCGCGCCAACCTGGTTCCTCACCAAGAAGCTCCTGGAGGTCGCCGGACCGGTGACCACCCGGGAGATCTTGATGCTCGGCGATCCGATCCCGGCGTCCCGCCTTGCCGATCTGGGCGTGATCGCCAGGGCCGTGCCCGCCCACCGGCTCTCGATCGAAGCCGATGCGGTCATCGACCGCCTCGCCCGCAACGCCCCGCTGAGCCTGCGGGCGATCAAGGGCGTGATAAACCGGGAGATGGCGTTCCGGGACCAGATCGAGCACGGTGACGTCGATGCCCTCGTCGCCGCCGCTGGAGCGTCGCAAGACGCCCGAGTCGGAATCGCGGCCCGACTGGCCCAGGAGAGCCCGACCTTTACCGCCACCTGACCCTCAATCAATACATGGGAGAACCCGTCGCCGCGCTCCCGATCCACCGATCGTTTCGCCAGTTGGCCGCTTCGTCGACGTATTGGTGATGCAGGCCTTGAGGCCGGAATCGGATGCTAGGACGAGGGTGAACGTGGCGGAACGAATCGAGGACGCACGCGGCGGCGCGGCCGCTCGCGATGTGACGTGCCGGATCGACGAGTGGGGGGGCTGGGTGCAGGCCACCGTCACCGATCCGGGGACAGCGCGGACGGCGGAACGGCTGGAGCTGGCCAAACTGGCCGACGTCGACCACGTGGCGGCGAATCACCGGGCGGCCGTCCGGTCATCGGTCGAGCAGGAATCGCCGGAGGTGCTGGCCAGCGCCACCGAGCGGATGCTGACCGAGGTCTACGAGCTGATCGCGGCGCCTCTCCTCGACCCGCTGGAGGCCTCGCCCCGAGTGGCGCTCGACATCCGGAGCCAAGCGGTCGCGTCGCTGCCGGTCGAGACCGCCCACCGATCGACCGAGCCAGCCCTGTTCGAGGTGACGCAGCTCTACCGCAAGATCTCGCCGGCCGGCCGTTCCCGTCGGCCAGGGCGCGAGCGGCCGCGACGGTTCCGCCTCAGCCTCCACCCTGGAGCGTTGACCAGCCTCGACGTGATCGCGCTCGAGCAGAGCCTCATCCACTGGGTGTCGGCGAACACGGGCCGGAAGGGCACCGACGTCGAGCCAGAGCCGCTCGTCCACATCGCCGGACACGACCCGATCGTGCCTGAGGGGCTGTTGGACCTCACCGACCGAGCCCACGTCGTGCTGAGCGGATGCAGCTCGCTGCCGAGCCGGCTCCCGCCCGGCGTGTCGTCGGCGGTGGGTTCGCTGTGGCCCGTCGACGATCAATCGAACTCGTCGATCATGGCCGCCTATCACGCCCGCCTCGCCGCCGGTATCGGTCCGGTCGAGGCGCTGCGCCAGGCCCAGCTCCTCCACCGGCACCTCCCGCCGGCGGCGTGGGCCGCCTACGTGCACGTCGGGCAGCCGGTCTGAGGCAGCACGATGGGCTACATCCCCGAGCTCGATCCGTTGCGCGACGCCGGACCGATCGAGGTCGACGGCGCGATCGATGCCGACGAGATCGTCGAAGGCGACCTGATCTTCACGTCCCGTCCGGGGCTGCTCCAAGACCTGTGCGATCGGGCCGGTGAGCCGTGGCGCCACGTCGGGCTCGCCACCGTGCACGACGGCGTACCGTCGATCACCGAGGTGAGCCGCCACCGGTTCGACATCCGGCCGCTAACCAAGGTCGTCGCGTCCAACCAGGAGGTTGCCGTCGGTCGGATCGATCCCGACGAGCGACACCTCGCGGCCAAGGCCGCCCAGTGGTGCCTGAGCCATGGGCGGGAGGAGCAGCTCTACGCCTGGCACGACGTGATGCTGGCCGGGATGATCGCCATCGCTCGCCACTACTCGCGCCCGGCTGAGCGAGAGGCGCTGCACCGGGCGATCGAGGCGGCGGCCGACGTGGTCGGCTCACGGCGCCCTCGGATCGGTACGTTGAGCTACACGTGTGCCGCGTTCGTGGCCGAGGGTTTCGACATGGCCGGCTGCGGACTCGAGCTCGACGTGCGGGTGCCCCGGGCCGTGGCGGGCCGGCCGCCGATGGCCGAGTTGATCCGGGGCCGGAGGAGACCCCAACTCCGATCCCGGGCCCGGCCTTCGACCCAGGAGTACGGCATCGTGCTGTACGCCCTGCTCGCCGGCATGGTGGCGGCCTCGTTGGATGCCGAGCTCGGCTCGATCGAGCTGGACCAGTTCCGGTGGGCGATGCCCGGCGACCTGTGGCGCTCGCCGACGGTGAGCGAGCGGTACATCGTGCTGCCAGCTTCGGAACCGACGGCCGGTGGTGACGAACGATGACCGGCGTCGCAGTCGTCGAGCGACCGGAGCGGTCGCTGCGGGGCAAGCTCGGTGGCTACACCACGGTCTCGGTGATCGCCGCCGTGGCGAACCTCGTCGCGTACGGCTCGTGGTTGCGCGTCACCGACCTCCACCCGACCGTGGCCAACATCGCCGCCGCAGCCATGGTGGCACTGCCCACCTTCTACGTGAACCGACGCTGGGTCTGGCGGCTCCGGGACGGCGGGGCCGGTCGGCAGCTGCTCCCCTACTACTTGTTCACGGCGACCAACGTCACGCTGTCGAGCACGTTTGCGTGGTTCCTGGCCGGGCGCCAGGCGAGCGACGCGGTGCTCATCGCGGCGACGTTCAGCGTGTACGCGACGATGTGGCTGCTGCGCTTCGTGTTCCTCGACCGGTTCCTGTTCCGTCGCTCACGGGTAGGACCACCCCGGTAGGGTCGGCTCCGATGGGATGCGAGACGTCGCTCAGCGAGCTGCTGACCGAGTACGAGCGGGCGTTGGCCTACACCGACGCCCTCTGGCGGGACCTGGGCGATGACGAGCTGCTGTGGCGGCCGCACGAGGAGTCGAGCGCGATCGGCTGGCACCTCGGTCACCAGGCGGCCGTCGCCCACTTCATGATCCGGAACCTGACCGCAGCCGAGCCGAGCCCCGACCCCGACCTCGACGGCTTGATGGACAGCGCGACCCCCGAGCGTCAGCGTGGTGTGCTGCCCCCGGTCGAGCGGATCGACGGCTATCGGCGGGCGGTAACCGAGCGGGTCCGGGTCCGGATCGGAGCCATCGAGGCCGGCGACGTCGGCGCCCCCGACCAGCTGCGCCGCATCGCCAGCACCCTGCTCGTGGCGATCATCAACCACGAGTACCAGCATGACCAGTGGATCGGAGAGGTTCGCAACGAGGCGCTCGGGCACCCCCTGCCGGAGCGCCCGACCTCTGCCCTGTTGACGACGCTCGACGGCTACCTCGTCCTCACCGGCTGAGCACCGCTGGCCGGGACGCTGGGTCTCGAAACCAGCCGACCCGTCAGCAACGTCCCAGATCAGATCCCGCAACACGACGTGCCCCGTGGCGAAGGCCTCGGGCAGCGGCTCGCCGCTACCGCAGACGGCCTCGAAGAAGGCGAAGACCTGCAGATCGGTCTCGTAGACCGTCACCGTGGTCCGGAAACCCCGCGGGAGGGTCGAGATTCGCCACGTTCCATCGGCCAGCTGTCGGCGGACGCCAGGGGCGACAGGTGGTGGACCGCCGCCACACACGTCGGCTATCGATCCTCCCGAGATGACGACGAAGCCATCGGTGCGCGACGTGTTGCCGTACACCCGGCCGAGGGGTGACTCGAACCGCTCCGCACCGCGGTGCTGCCGGTCACCACTCGCTTGGGCCGCACCAGGCGCCAACAAAACGGCCCCGAGGGTCGCGGCGAGACAGGCGGCCAACACCTTCCGCCATGGCCGGCGTCGAGTGGATCTGCTGGTCGTCACGTGTCGCACCGGAGCGTCGTCGACCAGCCGGTGGTCAGTGTCAACAATGAACCCCTACGCTGAATCCCAAGGGGACCGTCTCCGGAGGCCCTACGCGGAAGGCAAGGGATTCGAACCCACGAGAACGAGCCCGGCGGAGGACCAACCGCCCCGCTGGGGCACTCACCTATCGAGCTCGCTCGGGATTCCACGAGCGCCCGTTCGTCCCTCACCCAGGTTGACCGAGACAAATCGTCGGTAACGATGTGCTCGACCTGGCCGTCGTAACCGGGCACCGAGGCCACTCGGGATCGCCGGCACCGTTGCAAAAAGGCTGACGTTAGGGGGATCTTTCTGCCGAGGAGGGCACGATTACCGGCGCTCAGTTAGTACGGGGGGCGCCGATTCGCATCTCCTCTTGGCCGATGTGCCGGGAACCTTCGTCTCTACGCCCTTCAGAAGTCCTCGCAATGTCAAAAACAGACAACCAGGGGACAACGTCACAAACCGTGCCAGCCTGGGCAGCGTCGTCGACCTTCGAACGGCTGGCCAACGAGGTGAACTGCACCCGTCACCAACCGAGCGCTCTGCGTCGACGACGTCAGCTTGGGAGCTGCGTGCAGCTCTCCCCGTTCTTGGCTCAGAGCTCGTGACCGAGATCACCGGCGCCCTGAGCGTCGCAGTCACTCCGGGTGGTGAGCTGCGACCCGCTGGAGCCTGAAGGCTGCCGGCCGCTCCCGGTGGTCTCGTTACCACCTGCCTAGACCACTCGGCATCGCCGGTTCTGCGGCGGCCAGCGCGGAGGCTCGTACTATGGCCACCATGGGTGTCCACGTCGTTGCCGTCTACAAGCCGAGGGAGGGGATGGAGACCAGGCTGCTAGCCGAGACCGAGCAGCATGTTCCTGTCCTGCGAAGGCTGGGCTTGGCGACCGACACGCCATCGATGGTGTTGAGGGCTCCCGACGGCTCCCTCGTCGAACATTTCGAGTGGGTGAGCCACGAGGCGATCGCACAGGCCCACGAGCATCCGGAGGTCGCCTCAATGTGGGCGCGCTACGAAGAGTGCTGCACCTACGGCTCGCTCGCCGACCTGCCAAACGCAGGCTCGCTCTTCGCCGAGTTCGAGCACGTCGGCTCGTACTAGCTGGACCCACGCTCGACGGCACAACCCTCGTGCGGACAACTGTTGATCGTCGACCAGCGCAGCGTTCTCGTGGAGCGTTCCCGGACGCCCAGGCTCTGACGAACGCCGGTACCCGAACGGGCTTTGGGATCAATGAGCCTCTGGGATGGGCGTGTTGGAGACCTAGTCGGCGAGGTTCTCCATCGCCGTTGTCATCGCACTCATCCAGGCGTCATCGACGTCGACGACGGGGATCACCGTGGACTCCTCGAAGAACGGCCCATAAGTAGCCGCCCCAGCCATGTCGGGTTGATCGGTCTCGATGATGGTCACGAACGGCCCCCACCCTCCGACTCCTCACCAATTGGCCCTGGGCCCAGACCTTCACCCTGACGACGTGGCCGATGTTGTACCTCGGCCTCGGCCGTGACAGCGCTCGGGTTCATCGCTGCTAGTTCAATCAGTGGGTTGCGCCCCCACCGTTGCGAACAGTCGCTCCGAGGCGGCGTTGCCCTTGGTGATGTACAGCACGACACGCTCATGGCTCGACTCTCGCAAGCTGCTCAGGGCCGCTTCGACCACGGCGCGGCCAAGCCCCGTTTCCTTGTGGTCGGGATCCGTCATGACATAGGCAACGAAGGGCACGTCATCCAGGGTCATAACCAGGACCGCCGAGACCAGACGTCCACCGACCACTGCCCCATATGAGTGCGCAAGCATCGGTGACCCTCCGAGCCAGTCATCGACCTCGTCGATTGCCTCGGCCAACGTCTCGCCCTGGTAGTCGATGGTCCCGACGTAGGCGTCAAGCATCAACTGAGCCAGTGCATCCGAGTCGGAAGCATCTAGTCGTCTGACTGTCGCGTCGCGATCGGCACGCTCTGGGCCCAGCACCGACAGGTCTATCTCGTAGCGGACGTTGACGCTTTCAGCCACGCGAGCAACTTAGCGCGGCACCTTCGGGGCCAGG
>JAOTYQ010000530.1 GCA_029861725.1 Acidimicrobiia bacterium
CCGAGTTCCGGTACCCGCCGAGAGCACGAGGGCGACGATGCTCAGGCCGCCGAGGGCCACCGCCGTCGCTGACCCGAGGCCCGTCCGCTGTCGCCATGCCCGCACCCGCACGCCGCCAGTGTGCCATTCGAGCTCGCGGCGTTGGCATCGCCCCGGCCGTGCAGCCTCGCCCCCGGGGCCGCGGTAAAGGCTCGGCCCGAGGCGGCCGATGCTGGTGACGTGGACTTGTTCGACCTCTACCAGCAGGGCCAGCTCCGGAACGCGAACCAGCGGATCCGGTTCAACGAGCAGAACGATGACCATCGCCACAAGCGGGCGATCGACGAAATCGACCGGCTCCACGGTCGCGTCGACCAGCTCCTGTTGATCAACGAGGCGATCTGGCAACTGTTGGCAGAGCGCTGCGGGCTGACCAGCGACGATCTGGCGGCTCGGGTCGCCGAGCTCGACGATCTCGACGGCGCCCCGGACGGTCGCCGGCAGGCCAAAGCCACCGATTGCACCTGCGGGGCGAAGGTCAATCCCAAGTCACCGACCTGCGTGTTCTGTGGCGCCCCACAACCGAAGCGCCCGCTCTTCGACGCCATCTGATCGAGGGCGACGGCCGGCTGCATCTGCCGCAGCGCCCACAACTAGCGTTGGCGGCATGGCACTCACGGAGATCGAGTGCCCCGGGTGGTCGATGGCCCGCAAGGACGGCGCCACTGGGTCATCGACGGCGACATCTCGATCGCCGCCAGCGCTGCGGCCAGCGTCCTACGACCCGGCCGCCAGGGTGGAGATGATGGACCAGCTCGGCGTCTACGCCCAGATCCTCTACCCGAACGTCGCCGGGTTCGGTAATCAGAACTTCCTGAAGGTGTCCGATGAGGATCTGAGGATCCTGTCGGTACAGCTCTACAACGATCACATCGCCGAGATGCAGGAGGCATCGGGCCAGCGGATCTTCGGCATGGCGCTCATGCCGTGGTGGGACATAGCGGCCTCCGTGGCGGAGGCTCGCCGCTGCCACGACCCAGGCTTGCGAGGCGTCGTGACGTGCTCGAACCCCGAGGAGGCGGGCTTGCCCGATCTCGGGACCGACACGTGGAACCCGTTCTGGGAGGTGTGCACCGAGCTGTCGTTGCCGGTGAACTTCCACATCGGCTCGTCCAAGGGGAACATGGATTTCTACGGCAAGGCGCAGTGGCCGTCCTTCGGCGAACCTGTTCATGGGGAACTGCCGGGTCGTCGGCAACCTGATCTACTCCGGAGTGCCGGAGCGGTTCCCCGACGTGAAGTTCGTCTCGGTCGAGAGCGGGATCGGTTGGATACCGTTCTTCCTCGAAGCGCTCGATCACCAGATCGCCGAGACCATGCCAAACGAGCGGCAGCACCTATCGTTGCTGCCGTCGGAGTACTTCCGCCGCCAGTTCTATGGATGCTTCTGGTTCGAGACCGTCGCTATCAAGCACTTGCTCGACGTCATCGGCGTCGGCAACGTGCTGTTCGAGACCGACTTCCCCACCCGACCTGTCTCTACCCGCGGACCGACGGCCGCGTCCGCGAGGCCCTCGAAGGGCTCGTCTTCGCAACCCGCAAGCGGATCCTGCAGGACAACGCCCAGGACCTGTACGGGATCCCCGTCCCCCGGTAGCGCTCCAGCTCCCGGACCTGGCCGGCCCGGTCCGCTAGGCGCCGGTGGGCAGGCCTACCCATTCCTGAGCTGAGGCTCCCGGACCCAGCGGCAGTGAGCAACGCTCATGGAGCGGAACCCCTCCGCTCTCCACACTTGGTTGCCAGGACAGACCAAACCGGTAGTGGCGGCTGGGCACCGAGCAGGCCAGCCCAACCGGAGCGTGAGGGTGGCAATGCGAGTCGGCGTCGTCGGTTGCGGGTACTGGGGTTCGAACCACGTGCGAGTGCTCTCGGCGATGCCATCGGTCGCAGAGGTTGTGCTGATCGACGCGAGGACCGAACGGCTGGAATCGGTCGGCCGCAACTACCCCAGGTCCCTGCGTCGAGCCAGCCTGACGGCTGCGCTCGACGACGTCGACGCCGTGGTCGTCGCCACCCAACCGGATGCGCACTTCGAGGTCGCAGCCGAAGCGATCGCAGCCGGCAAGCATGTGCTGGTCGAGAAGCCGATGGCCACGACGAAGGCCGACGCCGAGGAGATGGTGCGCCTGGCGACCGAAGCCGGGGTCACCCTGGCCGCCGGCCACACCTTCGCCTACAACGCTGCGGTGTGGAAGCTCACCTCCATCGTCCAGCGCGGCGAGCTCGGCCGACTGCACTACCTCGACGCCGCTCGCCTGAATCTCGGCCTCTACCGAGACGACGTCAACGTGCTCTGGGACCTCGCCGCCCACGACATCTCGATCACCACAGCTCTGCTCCGTGACGTGCCAGACCGGATCAGCGCGTGGGGTAGCCGCCACACGAGCCGGTTCGGCGAGGACGTGGCAACGATGCGCATGCTGTTCGACCGGCGACAGGTCGAGTCGACGGTGCGGGTCAGCTGGCTCGATCCGCTGAAGGTCCGCCGCACGACCGTCGTCGGCTCGGAAAAGATGGCGGTGTACAACGACCTCGACACCGACCAGCGGATCAAGATCTTCGACCGCGGGCGCATGCAGCACGCCGACGCCCCGACGAGCGACCCGTTCTCGATCAGCTATCGATACGGCGACATCACGTCGCCGCACATCGAGTTCGGGGAACCGCTCCGCTTCGAGCTCGAGGACTTCCTCCGATGCTGCTCGTCCGGCGCCGTGCCGGTGGCCAACGGGCTGGCCGGGTTGACCGTGGTCGCCGTGCTCGAAGCGTCGGACGCCTCGCTCCGGGAGAACGGTGCGCTCGTCCCGCTCGAACTGCCCGACCTCGCGGCGACCATGATCCGGGCCGTGGCCTGAGCGAATGGCGATCACCCGACGTCGCCGACGAGTCGATCGATCGCGCCAAACGCCACGACGAAGCCTTCCCCCCGCCAACCGCCGCCCACGATGACCGAACTGGAGTGACACCGATGAGCGTGACGACCACAACACAGTCCGTTTCCTTTCTCGACCTCGCCGCCTTGCATGCACCGATCCGGGACCAGCTCGATGCTGCTTGGGCCGAGACCCTCGCCCACTCGTCGTTCATCGGCGGGCCCCACGTCGAATCGTTCGAGCAGCGGTGGGCCGCGTACTGCGAGCGCGAGCACTGCGTCGGCGTGGCCAACGGTACCGACGCACTCGAGCTCGTTCTCGCCAGCCTGGGGGTCGGTCCAGGCGACGAGGTCATCGTGCCGGCCAACACATTCGTGGCCACGGCCGAAGCCGTCGTCACGGCAGGCGCGACGCCGGTATTCGTAGATGTCGACCCCGATTCACTGCTCATCACCGCTGCCACCGTGGAAGCGGCGCTGAGCGCCAGGACCAAAGCGGTCATGGTCGTCCACCTCTACGGTCAGGTAGCGGCGATGGACGGGATCTGTGCGGTGGCCGACGAGGCGGGCATCCGCGTGGTCGAGGATGCAGCCCAGGCCCACGGCGCCCGGTATCGAGGGCGGCCGGCGGGCAGTTTCGGTGTCGCGGCAACGTTCAGCTTCTACCCGGGCAAGAACCTGGGGGCCCTCGGTGACGGGGGCGCGGTCGTCACCGACGACACCGAGCTGGCGGCCGCCATTCGCACGCTGGCCAACCACGGCCGGGGCAGCCACCTGCTCCACACCCATAGCGGCCGCAACAGCCGCCTCGATGGCATCCAGGCAGCCGCGCTGAACGTCAAGCTCGCTCACCTCGATGCGTGGAACGGTCACCGGCGCCTCGTCCACGCCGCCTATCGCGACCGGTTCGAGGGCTCCGAGGTCACGATGCTGACCACCCTTGCCAGTGGTACACCTGCACATCACCTGGAGGTGGTCCGGGTACCCGACCGAGACGGCCTCAGAGCCAGGCTCGGACGGGCTGGCATCGCTACCGGCATCCACTACGCCCGCCCCTGCCACAAGCATCCAGCGTTCGCCCGCTTCGACGTCCGACCGCTCGTGGTGGCCGAGACGGCGGCCCGTCATCAGCTGTCGTTGCCCATCCACCCGACCCTGACCCTCGACGAGGTCGACTACGTCGCCGACACGGTGCTGGAGGCGCTGTGAGCATCAGGGAGAAGCTGGGCCTCGATCGCAGCCCGAACAACGAAGGCGATGGCCCGTCGTCAGAGACGCCGTCGTCGACCGATGAGGAGCTGTCGGAGACCGATGGCTACCGGATCGCTGACCTCCACGACGACCAGGACCTCCCGCCCGACACCCGTCACGACGACACCGACGCGCCCGACGAAACCGACGACACCGACGAACAGCCCGACGAAACCGACGCGCCCGACGACACCGACGAAC
>JAOTYQ010000066.1 GCA_029861725.1 Acidimicrobiia bacterium
GCTGTCCACCCAGTGCTGTCCACCCAGTGAGGCCTACTCCGTTGGGGCCGCCGTCCGAAGGATAAGCATATCTTTATATGTATATCTCAGGATGAGGTGATGTATCGTTGGCGGCGATGCACCGGCGCCGAGATGAGGAAGGAGGAGCAACGTGGATGCGCTGATCCACTCGATGAAGGCAGCCGGCGAGCCAACCCGGCTCCGGATCCTCCTCCTGCTCGATCGCAGCGAGCTGACCGTCAGCGAGATCTGTCGCATCTTGGGCCAGAGCCAGCCTCGCATCAGCCGTCACCTGAAGCTCCTGTGTGACGCCGGCCTGCTCGTCCGGCGGGCCGAGGGCACCAACGCCTTCTACCGCCATGCCCCCGAGCCGTTCGCTCGCCAGTTCTTCGGCGCGATCCGTCCGCTAGCCGACGTCGACAGCGAGGTCGTCGTCCGCGATCGCCAGCAGCTCGCCCAGGTCCGGGCCGACCGAGCCGAGCTGGCTGCCCGCTCGTTCGCGAAGGTGGCGGAGGAGGCGGCGTTGCTGGAGGGCCGGAAGGCCCCGGCCGACGACGTCGAACGGGCCATGCTCGACGCCGTCGGTGACCGCCCGATCAACCTCCTGCTCGACATCGGCACCGGCACGGGCCGGGTTCTGGAGCTGTTCGCTCCCCAAATCGAAACCGGGATCGGCATCGAGCTCAACCGAGAGATGCTCAACCTCGCCCGCAGCCAGCTCGATGCCGCGGGCCTCGACCACTGCTCGGTCCGCTACGGCAACGCCTACAACCTGGAGATCGGCACCGGAACCGTCGGCCTCGCCGTCCTCCACGACGTGCTCCACTACCTCGACGAGCCGGCCCGGGCCATCGAGCAGGCCTCCCACGCGCTCGACATCGATGGTCGACTTCTGATCGTCGACTTCTCCGCCCACAAGATCGAGGACCTACGGGCCGATCACGCCCATCGCCGGCTCGGGTTCACC
This sequence comes from Acidimicrobiia bacterium, assembly GCA_029861725.1. Lineage (GTDB taxonomy): Bacteria > Actinomycetota > Acidimicrobiia > Acidimicrobiales > SZUA-35 > CADEDH01. Next base: position 968 of record JAOTYQ010000066.1, read on the forward strand.
GACGCCGAGGTCATCGAATGGTGCGAGACGGCGGGCCTGACCGTCGTCTCGCTGTCCCATCTCACCCCGCCGCATCCGATTCGGATCGACGATGAGCAGCTCACCGTCACGATCTGGAAGGCCGGTCGGTCACCCACCGCGCTCCGATCAACCGAGCCCAATCCCTAACGAGGTCACCCCATGGTTGCCGTTTCGTTCGAGTTCTTCCCACCGACCACGCCCTCCGGCCGCCAGCGGTTGGCCGGCTGCGCCGCCGAGCTGGCCCGCTTCGACCCAGCGTTCCTGAGCGTCACCTACGGCGCCGGCGGCACGAGCCGCGAGCGCACGGTCGGCGCCATCGCCGAGCTGACCAGCACGCTCGACGTGCCCGTGGCCGGCCACCTGACGACGATCAACGCGTCGAAGGACGACATCCATCGGGTGATCGATCGCTACGTCGAACTGGGGGTCGGCCACATCGTGGCTCTCCGCGGCGACCCGCCGGAGGACGCGACGCCCCCGACCGACGTCGGCTACGAGACCGCGGCTGAGCTGGTCACCGCCATCCGCTCCCGCCCAGATGGCGATCGCTTCGACCTCTCGGTCGCCGCCTACCCCGAGGTGCACCCCAAGGCAGCGTCCGGTCAGTCCGATCTCGACAACCTCAAGCGCAAGGTGGACGCCGGGGCCGATCGGGCCATCACTCAGTTCTTCTTCGACCCCGACGTCTTCCTCCGGTTCCAGGATCGGGCGGTCGCGGCCGGCGTCGACGTGCCGATCGTGCCGGGCATCATGCCCGTCGCCAACTTCGGTGGCGTCGCCCGCTTCGCCGGGCGCTGCGGGGCCACGATCCCCGAGTGGCTGAGTGCGCTCCTCGCCGATCTCGACGATGATCCGGAGGTCCAGCAACCGGTGGCCGCCATCGTGGCGGCCGAGCAATGCCGTCGTCTCGTCGAGGGTGGTGTCGACCGCTTCCACTTCTACACGATGAACCGGCGACAGCTCCCGGCCGCCACCTGCCGAGCGCTCGGCCTGCGGGCCCGACCGAGTGTCGCCACCACGGAGCTCGCACCATGAGCGCCGCCGAGGCCGACGTGACCACCCGAACGCCACAGGAACGAAGCGCTCGGATGGCGCGGCTCCGAGCTTCGCTGGCCGAGCGGATCCTCCTGCTCGACGGGGCGATGGGTACCGCGATCCAGGATGAAGGGCTGAGCGAGGCCGACTTCCGTGGGCAGCGCTATGCCGACCACCCCCTCGATCTCGTCGGCAACAACGATCTGCTCACCCTCACCCGGCCCGATGTCGTCGCCGAGATCCACCGCGGCTACCTCGAGGCTGGCGCTGACCTGATCTGCACCAACACCTTCACCGCCACCTCGATCGCCCAGGCCGACTACGGCCTCGAAGCGGTGGTCGCCGACATCAACTACGAAGCGGCGCGCCTGGCTCGGGCGGCCGCCGATGCGGCGACGGGTCGCACGCCTGAACGGCCCCGCTACGTGGTCGGGGTGCTGGGACCGACGAACCGGACCGCTTCGATCTCGCCCGATGTCAACGATCCGTCCCGTCGGAACGTGACGTTCGAGGATCTCGACGCCGCCTACGGCGAGGCCATCGACGCTCTCGTCGCTGGCGGCGTCGATCTGATCATGATCGAGACGATCTTCGACACGCTGAACGCCAAGGCCGCCATCCACGCCTACCTCTCTCGGCGCGACGCCAACTTCGGTGTCGAGGCCATCGCCGGCCTCCCACCGGTCGACCTCCCGATCATCGTCTCCGGCACCATCACCGACCGGAGCGGTCGGACCCTGTCGGGTCAGACACCGGAGGCGTTCTGGAACGCGGTCCGCCATGCCCGGCCGCTCGCCGTCGGACTCAACTGCGCCCTCGGGGCCGACGAGCTCAAGGCGCACCTGGCCGAGCTCTCTGCCGTCGCCGATCTCCCGGTCATCGCCTACCCGAACGCCGGCCTCCCCAACGAGCTGGGCTCCTACGACGAGACGCCGGACTACATGGCGGCCGCCCTCGGCGGCTTCGCCCGGGCGGGCCTGGTCAACATCGTCGGCGGCTGTTGTGGAACCACGCCCGAGCACATCGCCGCCATCGGCGCCGCGGTCTCGGACCACGCTCCCCGACCAATCCCCTCCGTGGCCGACGCCACCCGCCTGTCAGGGCTCGAACCGCTCAACATCGACGGCGCCAGCCTGCTGGTCAACGTCGGCGAACGGACCAACGTCACCGGCTCGGCCCGATTCGCCAAGCTGATCCTGTCCGAGGACTACGAGACCGCAGTCTCGGTGGCCCGCGACCAGGTCGACAACGGGGCCCAGGTCATCGACGTCAACATGGACGAAGGCATGCTCGACGCCGAAGCGGCAATGGTCCGGTTCCTGCGACTCATAGGATCGGAGCCCGACATCAGCCGGGTGCCGGTGATGATCGACTCGTCGAAGTGGAGCGTGATCGAAGCCGGGCTGCGGTCGGTTCAGGGCAAGGCCGTCGTCAACTCGATCAGCCTGAAGGAGGGCGAGGGCCCGTTCCTCGAACAGGCGGCGGTCGCCCAGCGCCACGGCGCCGCCGTCGTCGTGATGGCCTTCGACGAGACCGGCCAAGCCGAGTCGCTCGACCACAAGGTCTCGGTGTGCCGGCGGGCTCACCGGTTGCTCACCGAGCGGCTCGACTTCGATCCGGCCGACATCATCTTCGACCCCAACATCTTCGCCGTCGCCACCGGCATCGAGGCCCACGCCGACTACGGCCGGGCGTACATCGAAGCTGCCCGTCAGATCACCAGCGAGCTGGCACCAGCGAAGGTGTCGGGTGGGCTCAGCAACCTGTCGTTCTCGTTCCGGGGCAACAACCCGCTCCGGGAGGCGATGCACGCCGTCTTCCTCTACCACGCAGTGGAGGCCGGGCTGTCGCTGGCAATCGTCAACGCCGGCCGACTCCCGATCTACTCCGACGTGCCAGACGACCTCCGCCAGCGCATCGAGGATGTGCTCTTCAACCGCCGAGCCGACGCCACCGAGCGGCTGATCGAGGTCGCGGCCGAAGCACAGAGCTCAACCGAGGCAGCGGGGACGGACCTGTCGTGGCGTGAGGGCACCGTGCAGGAGCGCCTGGTCCACGGTCTGGTCAAGGGGATCGACGACTACATCGTCGCTGACGCCGAGGAAGCTCGACTGGCCGCCAGTCGGGCCCTCGACGTGATAGAGGGCCCGCTGATGGACGGCATGAACGTCGTCGGCGACCTGTTCGGCTCCGGGAAGATGTTCCTTCCACAGGTGGTGAAGAGCGCGCGGGTGATGAAGAAGGCGGTCGCCCACCTCGAGCCGTTCATGGATACCGAGGGCGTCGAGGGCCGAGCGGCGGGCAAGATCGTACTGGCCACGGCCAAGGGCGACGTGCACGACATCGGCAAGAACATCGTCGGCGTCGTGTTGCGGTGCAACAACTACGACGTGGTGGACCTCGGGGTTATGGTCAAGCCCGAGACGATTCTGGAGGCGGCCCGCCAGGAGGGTGCCGATGTCGTCGGTGTGTCGGGCTTGATCACGCCCAGCCTCGACGAGATGGTACGGGTCGCCTCAGAGCTCGAAGCCGAAGGCTTCGAAATCCCCCTGCTGATCGGAGGGGCCACCACCAGCGAGGTCCACACCGCAGTGAAGATCGAGCCGGCCTACCACGGGCCGGTGATCCACGTCACCGACGCGTCGCGGGCCGTCGGCGTGGTCACTCGGCTGCTGAGCGACGACGCCGCGATCTACCACGACGAAGTCCGCAGCGGCTACGTCGGGATCCGTCGAGCCCGGGATGGCGCCCCCGCCACCTCCCTGGTCGACCTCGACGCTGCCCGAGCGAACCGCGTGCCGATCGACTGGTCGGGTCCGCCGACCGTGACGCCGAGCTTCACCGGGGTGCGCTCGTTCGACGAGATCAAGCTCCAGACGCTGCGCGACCACATCGATTGGACGCCGTTCTTCCGGGTCTGGGACCTGGCCGGGAGCCACCCCAAGATCCTGAGCGATGACGTCGTCGGCGAAGCGGCCCGGGCGGTGTTCGACGACGCCCAGGCCATGCTCGACGACATCATCAACGGCGAATGGCTCGAAGCCAGGGCCGTCGTCGGGTTCTGGGCGGCCAACGCGATCGACGACGACATCGCCCTGTTCTCCGATACCGACCGAACGAACCGGCTCGCGACCCTGCACACGTTGCGTCAGCAGCTGCGCCACAGCGATGACCGGCCGAACTATGCACTGGCCGATTTCGTCGCTCCGCTGGCGACCGGCATCAAAGATCACGTCGGAGCGTTCGCCGTGACCGCCGGCGGCTACGTCGAGGACCGAGCGGCGGCGTTCGAGGCGGCCGGCGACGACTACTCCTCGATCATGGTCAAAGCGCTGGCCGACCGGCTGGCCGAAGCTTGCGCCGAGTACCTCCATCACCAGGTGCGAACCGAGCTGTGGGGTTATCAGCGGCGACAGTTCTCCAACGACGAGCTGATCCGGGAGCGATACCAGGGCATCCGGCCGGCTCCTGGCTACCCGGCCTGCCCCGATCACACCGAGAAGCGGACGATCTTCGAGTTGCTCGGGGTGTCGGATCGCATCGGCGTGTCGCTGACCGAGTCGTGCGCCATGAGCCCTGCGGCGTCGGTCTCGGGCCTCTATCTCGCCCACCCCCAGAGCCGGTACTTCGGTGTGCGCCGCATCGGTGACGACCAGGTGGCCGACTATGCCGCCCGCAAGGGGATGTCCGAGGACGAGGTCCGGCGCTGGCTGGCTCCGGTGATCGGCTGATCGACTGATCGGCTGGGGCAAGCGCAGGGGCACGGCCACGACGCCATCGCCCGGCGCAGCGACCCCGGCGGCGCTACGTTTCGGCCATGCACGTCACCGGGATGGTCCACGTCAACGTCAACTGCAGCGATTTCGACCGCTCGCTCGCGTTCTACGAGCGGCTCGGGTTCCAGCTCGTGGCGATGGTGCCCGAGACCAATACGCCGGAGGTGGCGGCGGCGGTTGGCATGCCGCCGTATCGAGTGCGGGGAGGGTTGCTCCACCTCCCCGGTGAGTCGGTGCTGCTCGATCTGCTGGAGTGGCAGGAGCCATCCGACGACGAACCACCGTACCCCCACCTCTATCACCTCGGTATCGCCCGCATCGCCCTGCGAACCTCCGACCTCGACGCCGATGTGACCGAACTGCGGGAGGCCGGCGTCGAGCTGCTATCGGAGCCTGCCGAGGTGGTCTGGCCCGGTCAGCCGACCGCCCGGATCGTGTGCTTCCGGGACCCCGACGGCACCGTCGTCGAGCTGGCCGAGATCCCTTGAGCGCCCGACCTCGCCTCGACTCAGATCGACGACTGACCTGCGTTCACGCCTCAAGGCTGGCGCAGGGCTCTCCTTAGTAGGTGCAACTGCTCGGCGGGGCGCCCGCTATCCTCCAGCGCGGCTTCGGAGACGCCGGGTCACCGCCGAGGATGAGCCCCCGTCGCGGGCGGAGCGACAGACGGCTCGGGTGGGCGACGGTCGACTCGCCCGGCTTCACGAGGCCACTCACGGCAGGAGTCGATCGAGGTTGAGGAGCTCGAATCGGTCCGGTCCCCACCAGTTGGACCGTCGCGTGTGGCCACTCACGTGCCAGCAGGCCGGTGTGCCGACGTGCCCCGGACCGATCGCCGTCGTCAGCGTCGGTGACTCGAAGCCAGCGAGCACGATGAGGACGACGGCCGGAGCCAGAAGCGACAGCACGTTCCTCCGGTTGCGTCGCAGCATCGCTGCCGCCGACGCCAGCCGAGGGAACCTACCGATGCCCACGATCACGACGAGGAGCACGAGCGTCCACACGATGGTGTTGACCGCAACACCGAGCAGGAGCGTCGAACCGTCGGCGTGGGGCCGATCGATGGCGAACAGCAACGGGAAGCTGTAGCGAAGCTCCTCGGGGCACTGCCGGACCCAGGTCACCGGCGACAACCACGGCAGGGCGAAGCCGGCGAGCGCACAGGCGGCGATCGTCGCCGCAGTCGGAACCGGAAGGGGCGACGGCCCCCGGACCTTCGCTTTGGCCCCATCTGGCTCGGTCACGCGATGAGTCGGCCGAGGAGACGGGCTCGCACCACCCCAGCAAGGTCGGGATCGGCGAAGCACCGCGCTCCCGGGTGATCGGCGAGCAAGCCCCCCAGCGACTGGTGGTGGTCGACCTGGGCGAGCGGCGGCCGAGGGCTCGGCTGCATCCCGAAGGCAACTTCTAGCGGCTCGGCCCGATCGAAGGTCCGCCAACGATCGGCCACCATCTGATCGTGATCGACACCGAGGTGCGGTGACGCGCTGCGAACGAGACGACCTCGGGCAATCCGGCCACCACCGGCGACGGCGAGCCCGGCGAGGTCACGCCCGCCGACGGGGCCGTCCCAGTCGAGGTTTCGTTGGGTAGCGACGAGGCCGTCCCAGTCGAGGTTTCGTTCGGCAGCGCTCGTCACCAGGGCCTCCTCGTGCGGCAAAGGCTAGGCGGGCTCATCCGTGCGTTGCCCTCGCCCGACGATTAGCCGCCGAGGGATCAGAGCCGCCCGGCGTCGAGGTCGAGCCGACCTCGGGCGATATTGGTGCGGAGGAGATCGCTCTCACCTTCAGCGAGACGCAGCACCCGAACGCGGCGAAGTATCGACTCCAGGGGATGACCCTCGACCAGGGCCTCGCCGCCGACCAGCTGGATAGCGGCGTCGACGACGGCGGCGATCGTCTCGGTGGTGAACACCTTCGCCGCCGCCACCTCGTTGATCGGGTTGGCACCCGCATCGACGAGGCGGGCGGTCCGATACAGCGCGCTGCGGGCGACGTAGGTCCGGAGCCGCATGTCACCGTACGCGAGGCGGGCCCGCTCGGAGGCGCCTCGCAGCTCACCGCTGCGACCCGCCGATCGCAGGCGGTCGTCGACGACGGCGACCACGTAGCGACTGAGCCCGACACAGTTCGCGGCTATCGAGAGCCGCACCTGGTTGATCTGGCCCATGGCCCGCGCCGTCCCTCGGCCGGGCTTGCCGACGACATGGGCTCTCGGAACTCGGACCTCGTCAAAGGCGAACGCCGCGTGGTGGCTCCCATCGATCGACTCGAAGCGCCGCTCCAGGCGCACCCCCCGAGCCGAGGTCTCGATCAGCACCATTGCCGGACCGCTGCCCTCGACCTCGACCAGGGCGTTGATGAAATCGGCGTCGGCCCCGCCGGTCACGTACGACTTCCGACCGGTGACGATCAGCTCGTCGCCGTCCGCGACGGCGTAGGTGTGACGTCGGGCGTCGGCCGGTTCGGTGAAGCCGAACCCGCTCCGCTTCTCTCCGGCGAGCAGAGGAACGAGGAACCGGGACCGCAGGGGCTCGCCCACGCCGGCGAGCAGACCCGGATCGGGACCGAAGATCCCGGGCAGCTGCCCAACATCGTGACCGGCCAACGTGTCTCGCACCACGACGAGAGCCAGTGCCGGAGCAGCCGTGCCGCCATGATCGACCGGCTGGGTCATCGGGAAGATCCCCGCCGCTTTCGACGCCGACCGGACGTCGGCTGCGACGTCTTCGCCGGCTTGGGCCCGATCCCGGAAGCGAACGAGCACCTCGGCGGCCAAGGCATCGACCCGGTCCCGTAGCTCGGCGAGCTCTGCTGGCAACAGTTCTGGCACGACCGGAGCGTAGGCCCGATCAACGACCGCGTCGTATCCGAGGACCAGAGCCGAGCCAGCCGATCGACTCACCGATCGGCTGGCCGGCCATCACCCGCGCTTCCCGCCGTGATCGCTGCTGATCATCATGGCCTCGCCATCGTTGGCGAAGACGGCCGTTGCGCCGACCTCGAGCTCTGGACGGCCCCCGAGGTCGACCTCACGGGCGACCACGCAGACTCCGGCGGTCAACGCTGGTTCGACGGGGAGTCGGATCGCCGAACCTGCGTCGAGCGCGACACGAGCGATCATGACCTGCGTGCCGAGCGGCGCAGGCCCGCTGTGCCCAGCGAGATGGCCCGGCAAAAAAGGCGGACGGCGACCCCGGGGGCCTCGTCGGCCAGGACCTCCTCGTGCCGCGCCCCGATCCGGCCACCAATCACCGCATGCCGCCGGAGGTGACGGTCGCGTGGTTGCCGAGCGAGTCGCGATGCCCGATCCGGGCCCGGAAGAGGAGGCTGACCGGCTGCACGCCCCGATGGGGTGGGGGGCCACGTGGATCTCGTGGTCGCGAGGTCCTTGGGAGGGCCGGTGTCGAGGAATACGAAGGGATCGAGGTGAGGGATCTCCGGAGTGGGAACAACTCTATTTACTTCGCTCGTCAATAATTGTCAACACAACCAGATTCGTGACTAGAGTGACGGCGTGCATCGCTGTTCCGAGCTCGATGTCGACCGTCTCCGCCCGTCGGGGGCGCTGCTCGCCACCCAGCTCGCGCTGAGCGCGGCTATCGAGCGCTGCGCCGTCGAGGGGACCGGCCACGATGCCACCACGATGGACCTGCTCGTTCGGCTGCAGCTGGCCCCGGGCCACGAGCTGCGAGCCGTCGACTTGTGCGACCAGCTGCTGAAGAGCCCGAGCCACATCTCGCGCCTGCTCGATCGAGCGGAGGCGGCTGGTCTCGTCAGCCGGCAGCCCGACCCGGCCGATCGGCGAGCGAGCCTCGTGAGGTTGGGCGACGATGGCCGAGAGGTCGTTTCTCGGTTCGGGCCGCGCCTCCAGTCGGTGCTCGATCAATCGATCCACGACGTGCTCGACGACGGCGACATCGAGGTCCTGGTCGATCTGCTCGAGCGCATCGAGGTCGCGGCCCGCTCCTGCTCGGCCGGCGCCGCCGCTGGGAACAGCGAAGCAGGCGGCCAGAGCGTCGGAGCCTAGGTGCGGCGGGACGGCTGCCCGGGGGCACCCGCCCGCTTCCTGGACGTGACACGCTCGTGAACATCGAGTGGCCGAGCGAACCTATGTTGGCCCCGACGCCGGGCGTAGTGAAGGCAACCTCGTGGAGGCAACCGACGTGACCAGTGACGACCGGATCGGGCCGCCCCCGCTCACCAGCATCCGGGTGCTCGACATCGGCACGCTGCTCGCCGGGCCGGTGGCGGCGACCTTCCTCGGCGACTTCGGGGCCGAGGTGATCAAAGTGGAGCAGCCGGGCCGGGGCGACACGCTGCGGGGCAGCCCCCGCGACGGGAAGCCGGGCCGGTCGACATCGTGGATGGTCGAGGGCCGCAACAAGAAGTCGATCACCGTCAATCTCCGGGTGCCCGAGGGCCAAGAGCTGCTGCGTGAGCTGATCGGCCACGCCGACGTCCTCGTCGAGAACTTCACGCCGGGCACGCTGGAGGCGTGGAGTCTCGGTTGGAACGACGTCCACGAGCTCAACCCTCGCCTGATCATGACCCGGGTCTCGGGCTGGGGTCAGGTCGGGCCGTACGCCCAGCGGCCGGGTTACGACCGGATCGCCCTCGGGTTCTCGGGCTACATGTATCCGACCGGGTTCCCCGATCGGATCCCGGTCCGGCCGGCGTTCCCGACCGCCGACTACAACAGCGCTGCCTTCGCCGCCATGGCCACCGTGCTTGCGCTCTACGAGCGCGACGCCAACGGCGGCTCCGGTCAGATGATCGACCTCGCGCTCTACGAACCGACGTTCCGCATCACCGGCGATCTGGTGGCCGGCTACGCCCGCCACGGTCGGATTCGGGAGCGGATCGGCAACCGCAACGCCACGTTCACCCCGGCTGGCACGTTCTCCACCAAGGACGACCGATTCGTCCAGATCGCAGCGGGAGGCGACAACGTGTGGCCCCGGCTGGCCCGGGCCATGGGCCGGGAGGATCTCGCCACCGATGAGCGCTACGCCCGTGGTCGCGACCGGAACGACCGAGCCGATGAGCTGGAGGGCCTGGTGGCGGAGTGGGTCGGTCGCCACGACTACGCCGAGGTCGAGGCGATCCTGGTCGAGGCCGACGTGCCGGTCGGCGGGATCTACACGCCGGACCAGATCGTCGATGACCCGCACTATGCCGCAAGGGACAACATCGTCACCGTCGACGACGAGGCCCTCGGTCCGTTCCCGATGCCGAACGTCATTCCGAAGCTCTCGGCGACGCCGGGGAGGGTCGCCTTCGCCGGCGTCGAGCTCGGCCACCACAACGACGAGATCCTCGGCGGCCTCCTCGGCCGAACCTCCGAGGAGCTGGCAGCGCTCCGAGCCGACGGCGTGATCTGATCGGGGGCAGTCTTCCGGCCCGGCGGGCGCACCGACAGCGGCCAGCGCCGAGCGACCCGGCGTTGCACTCGAGCGGTCCTTCATAAGTAGGGTCGCGGCCATGAGCGAACCTGTACGGGTCGAGATCGACGGAGCAGTCGCGGTCGTGACGATGGCCAAGCCGCCCCACAACCTGCTCAACGGCGCGTTCATCGAGGCGCTGATCACTGCGTTCGAGGGCGCAGCCGACGCCGGCGGGCGTGCGATCCTACTGCGCAGCGAGATGAAGCACTTCTGCGCCGGGGCCGATGTCGACGGGTTCGGCGGCGAGGAGCAGCGGGCGCGGCCGGCGGCCGAGGTGCTGGAGCGGCTCGAAGGGGTGGCGATCCCGACCGTGGCCTCGGTCCACGGCCTCGCACTCGGCGGTGGGTTCGAGCTCGCGCTGGCCTGCGACTTCATCGTCGCCGGCGCCTCAGCTCGGCTGGGGCTGGTCGAGTCGACCCTGGGACTGACCCCCCTTCTCGGCGGGGTCCAGCAGGTCGTGCAGCGGGCGGGAACGGCCCGAGGCAAGGAGATCGCGATGTTCGGTCGCCGGCACGACCCGGCGGCCCTCGAACGGTGGGGCACGTCAACGTGGTCGTGGCCGACGAGGAGCTGGCCGCCGCGTCGTTGTCGTGGGCTCGCCAGCTCGCGGCCGGGCCCACGGTGTCCTACGCCGCGACCAAGAACCTGGCCGCCACCGCCGCGTCCGACGGCGTGCGGGCTGCCGACCTCATGCAGGAGCGGGCGGTGGAAGCGGAGTGGGCGTCGACCGATCTCCAGACCGGGCTCACGGCCTTCGCCGAGACCGGGCCGGGCACCGCCATCTTCCTCGCGGAGTAGGACGATGGCCGGATCTGCCCCCGCTCCTCTGGCCGGCATCAAGGTCGTCGACTTCACCCGGGTCCTGGCCGGGCCCCACTGCACGAAGACGCTGCGGGACCTCGGCGCCGACGTGATCAAGATCGAGCCGCCGGCCGGCGACACCGGACTGAGCGGGCAGCCCCATGTCGGGCCGATGTCGCTCTACTTCGCCCAGCAGAACGCAGGCAAGCGGGCGATCAGCGTCGACCTCAACTTCGCCGAGGCCCGAGACCTGGTCGGCCGGCTCTGCGCCGAGGCCGACATCATCGTCGAGAACTTCCGGCCCGGGACCCTCGACCTGTTCGGCCTCGGCTACGACGACGTGGCGGGGACCAACCCGTCGGTGATCTTCGTCTCGATCAGCGGCTATGGCCAGACCGGCCCGTGGCGCAACCGGCCGGCGTTCGCCCCCACCGTCCAAGCCGAGTCGGGATTCACCGAGATCATCAAGCGCCACTACGGCGACAACCTCACCGAGGTCGCCAACGACGCCTACAACCACGCCGACGTCTACACCGGGTTGCAGGCGGTCATCGCCACCCTGGCTGCGCTCGCCCACCGCGACCGGACCGGCGAGGGTCAGCACGTCGACGTGGCGATGGTGGCGTCGATGCTGGCCGTCAACGACCGGGTCAGCTACGAGCTGTCGGGCATCGACGTCGAAGGCGAGCCTCTGGCCTTCAGCGCTCCAGAGTCGCCCGTCTTCGAGCTGCCCGACGGGACCCACATCACGATCGCCGCCAGCCCGTTCTCCAGCTTCGTGTTCCTCCGCTACTGCTCGATGATGCGGCGCAACGACCTGCAGCTCGACCCGCGGTTCGTGACCGCCGAGCTACGGCGGGCCAACTGGGCCGACCTGCGCGCCGAGATCCGCTCGTGGGTGCTGACGTTCCGGACCCTGGAGGAGCTGGAAGCGCAGGTCAGCGAGGCCGGACTGGCCGTCGGGGTGATCCGGACCGTGGCCGAGATCGCCGAGTCGGAATGGGCCACCGATCGGGGCATCATTCGCGAGGTCGACGATCGGTCCGGCGGGACGGCTCGGGTGCCGGGCCCGCCGTGGCTGTTCGCCGCCTCCGAGCTCCCCGATGCCGGCCTGGCCCCGTTCCAGGGGGAGCACAACCGCGAGGTGCTCCGCGACCTCGGCCTGAGCGATGCCGAGATCGACAAGCTGCGAGACGGCAACGTCGTGATCGATCGCGTACCGCCGAGCAGAGACCGGCCGGCCTAGGCGCCGATCTTCTCCAGGGGCGCCCACGCGAGGAGCAGGGTCTTCTCCCCAACCGACGGGAACCTGACGACCACCTCGGTCTTGTCGCCCGAGCCCCGCAAGTCGAGCACGACGCCCTCACCCCACTTCTTGTGAGCGACGTCGTCGCCTACCTTCAGCCCGAGCGAGTCGGCCCCCGAAGGCGCCGGGCCGCGGGGCTTCAGAGCGGTGTCGACCGCCCGGTCCCTCCCACCGAATGTCGCCGCGGTGCCGCTCGCCCCGAACACCGACAGCTGCTTCTTCCTCCCGTGGCCCCGGCTGCCGTTCGCTTCGTCGAGCAGCTCGGCCGGGATCTCGTCGAGGAACCGGCTCGGTGGGTTGTACTGCGTCTGGCCGAAGATCATCCGAGCCCAGGCGTGGGTGAGGTACAGGCGCTCCTGGGCCCGGGTGATGCCAACGTAGGCGAGGCGGCGCTCCTCTTCCATCTCGTCCGGCTCGGTCATCGAGCGGAGGTGGGGGAAGATGCCGTCCTCCAGCCCGAGCAGGAACACGGTTGGGAACTCCAGGCCCTTGGCGGCGTGGATCGTCATCAGTAGCACGGCCGAGTCGTCGTCGTCGATCTCGTCGGCGTCGGACACGAGGCTCACCTGTTCGAGGAACTCGTCGACCGTCTCGAACTGGTGGGCCACCCCGACGAGCTCCTGGAGGTTCTCGAGCCGGCCCTCGGCCTCGATCGAGTGCTCGTCCTCCAGCTCGGCCACATAGCCGGTGTCGCGCAGGATGGCTTCGAGCGCAGCGGCCGGGCCCTTCTCCAGGTCCTCGGTGAATCCGTCGAGCAGTTCGAGGAACCGGGCGATGCCCTTCACCGCCGTTCCGGTCACGCCGGCGTCGTCGGATCGGCGTAGACTGTCGACGAACGAAGCGCCGATCATCTTGGCGTAGTTGTCGACCTTGCCCACGGTCGTGTCACCGATACCGCGCTTGGGCACGTTGATGATCCGCTTGATCGAGACTTCGTCGTTGGGGTTGGCCACCGCCTTCAGGAAAGCGACGGCGTCCTTGATCTCCCGCCGATCGTAGAACCGGGTGCCGCCGATCACCTTGTACGGGATGCCGACCCGCATGAGGTACTCCTCCAACACCCGGGACTGGGCGTTGGTTCGGTAGAACACCGCCATCTCTCCCCACCGGTTGTCACCGACGTCGTGGAGGCGGGCCATCTCGCCGGCGACGAACTGGGCTTCGTCGACCTCGTCGTCGGCGTGGAAGCGGATGATCCGATCGCCGGACCCGGCGTCGGTCCACAGGTTCTTGGGCTTGCGGCCGAAATTGTTGGCGATGACCGAGTTGGCGGCATCGAGGATGGTCTGGGTAGAGCGGTAGTTCTGCTCGAGCAACACCACCGTCGTGTCGGGAAAGGCGTCCTCGAACTGGATGATGTTGCGGATGTCGGCCCCCCGGAACCGGTAGACCGACTGGTCGCTGTCTCCGACGACGGTGATGTTCCGGTTCTTCGCCGCCAGCTTGACCACGAGCTCGTTCTGCACGCCGTTGGTGTCCTGGTACTCGTCGACCAGGAGGTGCTGGAACCGGTTCTGGTACCGCTCGAGAGTCTCCGGTGATGCGGTGAAGACCTTGACCGCGTTGAGGAGCAGATCGTCGAAGTCCATCGCCGACGACCGCTGCAAGCGGGTCTGGTATTCGGTGTAGACCTCGGCCGCCCGCTTCTCGATCACCGACGTGACCCGCTCGCCGTACTGGCCAGCATCGAGGCCATCGTTCTTGGCGGCGCTGATGACGGCGTGGATCGCTCTGGGCTGGAACCGCTTGGGGTCGATACCGAGATCGCGGATCACATAGCCCGTCAGGCGGATGGCGTCGGCCTGGTCGTAGATGGTGAAGTTCGACGGGAAGTCGAGCACGCCGGCCTCTCGCCGCAGGATCCGCACGCAGGCGGAGTGGAAGGTCGAGACCCACATCTTCTGGGCGACCGGCCCGACGAGCTCGGCCACTCGGTACTTCATCTCGTCGGCGGCCTTGTTGGTGAAAGTGATCGCCAGGATCTCGAAGGGTGACGCGCCCTCGTCGATCAGCCATGCGATGCGTCGGGTGAGCACTCGCGTCTTGCCCGAACCGGCACCGGCGACCACCAGCAGCGGTCCCTCGCGGTGGGTGACGGCGTCGAGCTGGGCCGGGTTGAGGGCGCTGAGGATGTCGGCCTGGGTCTCGCTCATCTGGGCTTCCACCCTACCCGCCACCGGCGTCAGGGCAGGGAACTCCCCTTCACGGTCGCCGGCTAGCGTTGGCGCCATGAGCGATGGACCAGCGGACTACCCTTCGGAAGCCGAGGTGGCAGAGGCGTTGGAGCAGGTCAGGGCTATCGCCCTCGCGCTGCCCGAGGTCACCGAACGACTGAGTCACGGCGCTCCGACGTTCTTCGTCCGGGGCAAGAAGACCTTCGTCATGTTCGTCGACAACCACCATGACGACGGCCGGCTGGCTCTGTGGACCGCCGCCCCGGCCGGCGTGCAGAGCCTGCTGGTGGAAACCGAGCCCGACCGGTTCTTCAAGCCGCCCTACGTAGGAGGCCGGGGCTGGATCGGGGTCCGGCTCGACGTCGCGGTCGAGTGGGACGAGATCGCGCAAGTGATCGAGGACTCGTACCGGTGTATAGCCTCGAAGAAACTGATCGCAGAGCTCGACGCCCGGCACGGCTGATCGCCCGAGATCCCTGCCGAGCTCGGCTCCAACCCGGAGGGTGTCGGTGTTGTCC
>JAOTYQ010000531.1 GCA_029861725.1 Acidimicrobiia bacterium
CAGCGTGATGTTCGGGCGGGCCGAGCGCTCGTCGGCTCAGTCAAGCGGGCGGCCGAGTGACGCCCTGATCTGGTCGGCGTAATGCTCGTGCCCGACGCCCTCGCTGGTGAGCGCATCGACGAAGGCGGCGAGGACGTGCATGGTGAACGGCCGCTGGGCCTCGGCCTCCTCTTCGGTGATGCGGATGCGAACGCCGGGGGAGTGGAAGCACCGCTCGAGGCCGTGCAGCAGGAACTCGCCGACCTCTGTATCGAGCGCCTTCGACCAGCGAAACTCCTCACTTTCGGACGCGATGGACGCCCACTCGTCGATCAGTTGCGACCACTGCTTCAGGAGATCCTCGGTGGCCACACCTTCGAGATCGCCCGGGTCGACCCGCAGCTCGACGATGACCCGCCTAGCGAACTTCGTCCACCGCTGGACATCGCCAGCTGCAACGGGCCCGAGCTCGACCAACATCACCTGTGAGGTTACCAGCCGATGTCGTGCAGGAGGGTCTCTAGCAGGGTGACGAGCTTCGCCTGGCCCTTGTGCAGCTTCGACCGTGACTCGGCGATGGGAACCCACCGGGCCTCGTCGACCTCTGGGAAGGTCTGATGGCGGCCCGATCGGGGTGGCCACTCCATCTCGAACGTGTTGCTCGTGATCGATGATGCGTCGAGATCACCAGCGACGGCGAATGCCCGGAGCTTCTTGCCCGATCCCACAGCGAATTCGTCCAGCGCCACCAGGGGGCCGTCGGGGACCGGGTGTCCGGTCTCCTCGACGAACTCGCGCCGGGCCGTCCGCTCCGCCAGCTCGGCATCGACTCCACCGGCGGCTGTGGCGTCGTCGATTTCGCCCTTCGGGATCGACCACGCGTGCTCTTCCTTGTTCCGCCAGAACGGACCGCCGGGGTGCACGAGCAACACCTCGGCGATGCCGTCACGACGGCGGACCACGGCGATCCCGGCGCTGTACCTCAGCTCAGGTCCACCCTGAACTGGGGTCGCCCGATGCGATCGAGGACCGAGTTGACCACGCGGGCGTCGTCGTCGAACCCGAGCGCGTCGTCGAGATCGTCGGAGGCGTCGTCGGTCAAGAGGAAGTACTCGACGGCACCCCTGATCAGCGCCCGCTGCTCGGCGTCGAACAGGTCACCGCTCGCGAGCAACCCGGTCAGTGACGCCCCGATCTTGTCGGCGGTCTCGGTGTCGGCAACCGGATGGTTGGATTCGGCCAGTTGGCTGAGGTGCAGCTCGACCACCTCGCGGAGCTCTGCCAGCTCCTCGTCGGAGGTCTCGATGCAGAGCCGTCGGAACCGCTGCTGCTCATCGGGATTGAGCAGCTCCTCGAGATCGAGCCTTGGGATGTCTCCACTCACCGGACCGAGTATGGCCGACCGTTGCCGCCGATCGCCATAGACGGTCAGTACAGGATCTGGGCCGGCTTCCCGGTCGGGTCGAGGTCTCCGCCGAGCCTCACCGCCGAACCGGCGACGACGTGCCGGGCGGTGACGGTGAGGACGGCGGCGTCGATCAGGTCGACGAGCGGCAGCGATCGGCCCCCGGCGTTCGCAGCGAGGTGGCTCATCGAGTTCGGATACGCGTCGTCGAGGAGGCCAAGACGTCGTTCCCGCCCGGCGACGGTGTGCTTCGAGGGAAGCGGTTCACCCGCCAGCCGGGCGAACGCGCATTCGGGGTGGGCCTCGACGACCGACGCGGCGTCTCCCGGTTCGAGCAGCTGATCGAGGCGCCGAATGGCCGGGAGGAGGTTGTAGGCCTGCTTCGACAGCGCCTTGCCGTGGGCGCGACGACTGAGGCGGCAAGCTTCGTCGTAGTCGTCGGCGGCCAGCGTCGCCCGGACCGGCGCGGGGAACACCGTCGAGCGGCGGTGACCGAGCACGACCCGAGCGGCGATGTCGCAGGGGCGTGGTCGGTCGGCGAGCAAGCCGATCGGCATGTCGACCGCTAGCACCGCAACCTCGCCGTCGCGCACGCGGTCGACGATCGGGCCGAGGTCGTCGACCCGTTCGGCCGTGAGGTCCGAGCCGAGCTCGCCGCCGGTCCAGACGAGCAGCCAGCCACCCCGGCAACCGTCGGCTCCGACGACCACCGGGTGGCTGGCCCGCCCGCTCACAGCGCCAGTCGAGGCTGTCCGTCGACGATCGTGACCGTCCCGGCCAGCCCGAGCAGGTCGAGCGGATCGAGGTCGAGACCGGGCGACCGCAGACTCAGCAGCTCGCCCTTGCGGTCGCCGGTCGCCACGACCGTCTCGATAGCGCAGCCATCCTCGACCACCTCGGCGTCGACGATCACCACATCGAGCACAGTCCCGTCGGGGTACCCACTCGTTTCCGCCCAGCCGTCGCTCGTCGTCACGTGCCCAGCCTAGGTACGGCGGCCGCATCTAGGCTCGGGCCATGCCAGGCCCGAGCGAACGCGACCGACCCGAACTGCCGGAGGGCTATGTCCCAGCCGAGGTGGCCGAGGGATCCGATGGGTTCATCGAGTGGGCGATCGTCGAGCAGCACCTGACCGACGCCCTGCACTACTGGATGGCGACGACGAGGCCCGATGGCCGGCCCCACGTCGTTCCCCGCTGGGGGGCCTGGCTCGACGGTCAGTTGTTCTACGACGGTTCGCCCGAGACCGTGCACGCCCGGAACCTGGCCGAGAACCCCAGCTGCGCTCTCCACATCGGTGACGGCCGAGAAGCGATGATCGTCGAAGGCACCGCCGTTGCGTCCCGACCGTTGACGGCGTCCGAAGGAGCGCCGATCGCGGCCGAGATCGGCCGGAAGTACGGCGACCTGGGCTACGCCCCCGAGCCCGATGCGTGGTCGGGTCCCGATGGTGGGGGCCTGGTGGTGTTCACACCGACCAAGGCGTTGGCCTGGTACGACTTTCCAAACGATCTCACCCGCTTCCGGTTCTGATGACCGGCGGCGGCCTCTCGCCCGCCCACGACGGAACAGCCAGATGGGCCCGGCTGGCGTTCGGGGCGCTGGTGGCCGTGATCGTGGCCGCCGGTTGCAGCGGGTCCGACCCGGTGGCCGCCCCGGACCCGCAGTTGGCGACGACCCGGACCGAACCGGCGGACGTCGCACCGTCGGCGCCGCGCACCTCTATCCAAGGCGTCCCCGATACCCCCGCCGGACGCCGGTTCGCGGAGGTGGCGGTTGCCGCCCTCGGCGGGACCCTGACCGAGGACGACGTGACGTCACACTTCGATCCGTCATTCCTGGAGCAGGTCCCCGCTGCGTCGTTCGTGCTGATGGCCGGGTCGCTCCCGGAACTGCTTGGTTCGTCGCCGGTTGTCGCCAACCTCACGATCACCACCGACCATGCCGTGGCCGGCACCCTCGTCAACACTGCCGACGGCACGACGTGGACGTTCTCCACGTCGGTCAGCGTGACCGAGCCGCATCTCGTGCTCGGTTACACCATCGTTCCCGACGCTGCGCCGGAGCCGGATGCGTCGATCGCTGACCTCGGCGGCGTCGACGAGGCGTGGACGGCTCTTGGACCCCGCAGCGACCTGCTCGTCACCGAGCTGGCTCCCGGAGCGGACCCGGTCGCGGCCTGCGAGGCTCCGAGCGAGGCGAGCCAACCGGCATTGTCGATCGGATCGGGCTTCAAGCTGTGGGTGCTAGCCGCGCTGGCGACGGCGATCGAGGAGGGGCGAGTGTCCTGGACCGACGAAGTGACGATCCTCGACCGCCTGGTGAGCCTCCCGTCTGGCCAGCTGCAGGCCGAGGCTCACGACCCTGACCGTCGCCGACGCTGCCGCTCTCATGATCGGCATCAGCGACGACACCGCCACCGATCACCTGATCGCCGTTGTCGGCCGGGAGGCCGTCGAGGCAGCGCTGTCCGCGACCGGCCACCATGATCCCGGTCTGAACCGACCGCTGCTCACCACCCGCGAGCTCTTCCAGCTGAAGCTCGGCGACCCCGATCGGATCGGCCGCTACCGGCGCGCCGACGAGACCGAGCGGCGCCGAATTCTCGACGAGCTTTCGACCGAGCCGCTACCAGAGCTCGCAGCGAGCAGCTTCACCGAGCCGAACGCGATCGACGTCGAGTGGCTGGCCATTACTGGCGACCTGTGCCGGGTGATCACCTGGCTCGACGCCAGGTCCGACGACCAACCCGAACTGGTCGAGGCCCTGACCGCCGGTCGAGGCCCGATCGATCGTCGAGCCTGGCCCGTGGTGGCGTTCAAGGGTGGGTCCGAGCCGGGTGTGCTCAGCCTCACCTGGCTCGCAGCCGACCCCGACGGCCGGAAGGTGGTCGTGGCCGGCATCGCCAACGATCCCGACAGCACTATCGACGTCGACCGGGCGACGGCGTCGCCCAACGT
>JAOTYQ010000532.1 GCA_029861725.1 Acidimicrobiia bacterium
GGCTGATCGCGGGGAAGTGGGCGACCGCCGCCGGTTCGACCCAGTCCTCGAAGAGGTGGGCCCACCCCGAAGGCAGTCCGATTCTCTCGACGAACGGCCCGGGCATGTTGAGGAACCCGACGACGACCGACATGCCGGCCAGGATCAGGAGCGGGCCGGTGATGCGGGGCCCCGATTCGTGAGGATGGCCGTGGCCCCGGTATTCGCCGAAGAACGTGAGCCACACCGTGCGGGTCATGTAGGCCGCGGTCATCGCCGCCGTCAGCATCCCGAAGACGAACGGCAGGTAGTAGTCGCCGTTGCCCCCCGTCCCCGGCCAGACCCCGGCACCGGCCAGGATCTCGTCCTTCGACCAGAAGCCGGCGAGCGGCGGGATACCGGCGAGCGCCGCCGACCCGATGAGGAACGTCCAGAACGTGATCGGCATGTGCTTGCGGAGGCCGCCCATGTCGGCCTTCATATCGAAGCTGTGATGGCAGGCGTGGCTCACCGATCCGGCCCCGAGGAACAAGCAGGCCTTGAAGAAGGCGTGAGTGAAGAGGTGAAACAGGCCGGCGGTGTAAGCCCCGACGCCCAAGGCCAGCACCATGTAGCCGAGCTGGGAGACGGTCGAATAGGCGAGGACCTTCTTGATGTCGCGCTGGACGAACGCCAGCATGCCCCCGCCGACGGTGGTGAGCCCGCCGATGAACGCCATCAGGTTGATGCTCGAGCCAGAGATGCTCAGGCCCTCCCAGAATACGGCGTAGAGCCGACCGATCATGTAGACACCGGCGACCACCATCGTCGCCGCATGGATCAGGGCGGACACCGGGGTCGGTCCAGCCATGGCGTCGGGGAGCCAGGTGTGGAGGATGAACTGCCCCGACTTCGACATCACCGCCGCCATGAGGCACACCGCAGCCACGGTCAGGAGGGTGCCGTCGATCTCGCCGGCGACGGCCTTCGCATTGATCTCGAGGATGTCGAACGTCTGACCGGCCCCGAAGAAGAGCACGATCACCCCGATCAGAAGGCCGACGTCCCCGACCCGGTTGGTGAGAAACGCCTTCAGCGCTGCATCGGAGTTCGGCTTGTCCTCCCACCAATGCCCGATCAAGACGAAGGAGCAGACCCCGACCAGCTCCCATCCGACGATCAGCTGCAGCGTGCTAGGCGACAGGACCATGAACAGCATCGACGCGGTGAACAGCGACAGGAACGCGAAGTAGTGGGTATAGCGGCGGTCGCCGTCGACGTACTCGGTGGAGTAGATGTGCACCAGCGCCGAGATGAACGTGACGACGAACAGCAGCATCACCGACTGGCCGTCGATCAGGGTGCCGAGGCGGAACACATTGCTACCGCTCTCGAACCAGCGGACGTCGGTGACGATCGCATCGCCCCGAGTCTCACCGTGACCCTCGCCCTCCTCGGTAGCGGGCAGCGCCAGCGAAGCCGGAGCGGCCGACTCACCGTCGCTGAGGATCAAGCCCTCCTCCTCGCTGTGATCCTCGCTCTCCTCCCCGTGCTCGCCGGCTGGAGCGGCCTCGGCTCCCTGGATATCCCCGATCCACGTGAACGTCGTGAGCAGGGCCAGCACGAATGCGGCCAGCACGGCCGTGACCCCGATCTCGGCTCCCTTGAACGGGAGCCGCTTGCCGAACAGCAAGATCAGCACGAAGGAGGCAGCCGGCAACGCCGGGATCAGCCAGGCGTTCTCGTACAACCAGGGCACGGCGGTTTCGGCAGCTTCAGTGGCAAACACAGACGGATCCTCGAGTTGGGCGGGGCGAACCTCAGCCCTTGAGCAAATTCGCTTCGGCGACGTCGATACTGCGCCGGTTGCGGTAGATCAACAGCACGATCGCCAGGCCGACACCGACTTCGGCCGCGGCTACGGCGATGACGAACAGCGCGAAGACCTGGCCACCGACGTCACCGTTCATCGCCCCGAACGCGACGAGGTTGATGTTGACCGAGTTGAGGATCAGCTCGATCGACATCAAAATGAGCACACCGTTCTTGCGGGCGAGCACGCCGTAGACGCCGATGCAGAAGAGCACGGCAGCGAAGATCAGGAACTGGTTGAGCAACATGGGTGCCTAGTCCCTTCGGGCGACGACGACGGCACCGATGAGCGCTGCGAGGAGCAGCACCGACAGCGCTTCGAACGGCACGATATAGGTACTGAAGATCGCATCGGAGACGGCCTGGGTGCGTTGGGGGGCCATGTTGGCCGGCAGCTCGTCGTCGCCGAAGCCCTCCCACAACGAGAAGGCCATGACGGCCAGCATGCCGGTGGCCACGAGTGCTCCGATCCACCGTTGCTCGTGATCGAGGTCGGTCTCGGCTCCGATCTTGGCTCTGGTCAGCATCACGCCGAACAGGAGCAAGACCATGATCGCCCCGAGGTAGATGAGGACTTGGGTGGCGGCGACGAATTCGGCGCCGAGGATCACGTACACCGCCGCGACCGCGGAGAACACGACGAGCAGGTAGAGCGCAGCGTGCACGACGTTGTTGCTGGTGACCATCTTGAGGGCCGCGATGATCGCCACGATCGCCAGCACGGCGAAGAAGCCGTTGACGACGCCGACCTCGGTGTCGCTGAGCCCGGCGGTCGTCTCCTGGGCAAGAAGCGAAAGCGACATCACGGCGACACCTCCGCGCCCGGGAGTTTCGCCGAAGGCGCAACTCCGTAAGTGAGCGAAGCGAACGACGGGAACGACGTCATGGTCGAGGAACCTTCTTCGCCTTCACTTCGGCCCCGGACTCGTAGGGCTCGAAGTCGGGGACGGTCTCCATCCACTGGCCGAGGCGGGTCTTGTCGTGGAGGAGGTCGGCGATCTTCGGCTCCGAGTACTCGAACTCGGGAGTCCAGAACAGAGCCTCGAACGGACAAACCTCCACGCAGATCCCGCAGTACATGCACAGCCCGTAGTCGATGTCGAACCGGTCGAGCTTGTTGACCTGGCGCGGCTTGCCACCGGCCCGGCGGGGCGGGGCCAGCTCCTTGTGGCCCTCGATGTAGATGCACCAGTCGGGACACTCCCGAGCGCACAGCATGCAGGCCGTGCAATTGCCCTCGTGAAGCGCGATCACGCCGCGGGCCCGAGGGACCGGGTCCTCCTTCTCGTGCGGGTACTGGACGGTCTCGGCGCCCTTGGTGACCGTCTTGACGATCTCGCCAAACGTGACACCGAGGCCCTTGACCACGCCGGGTACGAGCGCCATTGCTAGAACACCACCTTCAAGAGACCGGTGACCGAGATGTTGATCAGGGCCAGCGGGATGAGGTACTTCCACGCGAAGGTCTGCAGCTGATCCTCCCGGAACCGGGGGTAGGTGAACCGCACCCAGTAGATGATGAACGTCAGCAGCAGCATCTTGGCCCCCATGACGAGCGGGCCGATGAAGTTGAACACGTTCGAGTACGGGTCGATCCCGAACAGCTCGGGGATGAACGGGGGTACCGACCAGCCACCGAGGAACAGGACGGCACCGAGGAACGCGAAGATATTGGCGGTGGCGAACTCGGCGATGAAGAACATCAGGAAGCGGAAGCCCGAGTACTCGGTCATGTAGCCCGATACCAGCTCCGATTCGGCGATCGGCATGTCGAACGGCACCTGGGTGAGCTCGGCCTGAACCGCGATCAGGAAGATCAGGAATCCCAAGATCTGGGTGAGGATGAACGGGTTGCCGAGGGCCCCCCACCCGAATATCGCGCCGTCGATCTGGGCCGAGACGATTCCCTGCAAGCTGAGCGTGCCGGCCTGGATGACCACGCCGACCACGGCCAGGACGAGCGGCAGCTCGTAGGCGATCAGCTGGCCGGCAGCCCGCAGCCCGCCGAGCAGCGAGTACTTCGAGGCGCTCGCCCAGCCGGCCATCAGGATCCCGATCACGGAGATCGAGCTCACCGCCAGAGCCAGGAAGACGCCGGTATCGAAATCGGCGAACAGCGCATCGGGCCCGAACGGGATGACCAGCACCAGGAGGAAGGTGCTCATCAGCACCACATACGGGGCGGCCCCGAACACGAACCGGTCGGCCTTCTCGGGGAAGATATCTTCCTTCTGGGCCGATTTCCCGACCTCGGCCAGCAGCTGGAGCGAGCCGTAGGGGCCGGCCTCCATCGGACCGAGCCGGCTCTGCATGAAGCTGACCATCTTGAACAAGTACAGGTAGACGGTCCCGCCGGCCGGGATGAGCACGGCGACGAAAGCGAGCACGAGCTTGATGATCGTCTCCTGCCAGTAGGCAAGCTCAACGGCGAGAGCCAAGGTCATGACCGCGCACCTCCGTGGGCACCGCCCGGGAGTTTCGCCCCCGGCGAAACTC
>JAOTYQ010000533.1 GCA_029861725.1 Acidimicrobiia bacterium
GAGGAGTTCCTTCCCACCGACCGGGGTTTCGACGAGTTCTTCGGCAACCTCTATCACCTCAACGCCGAGGAGGAGCCCGAGAACGTCGACTATCCGACCGACGAGGAGGTCCCGGGGTGGAGCGACCGCTTCCGCCCCAGGGGCGTATTGCACTGTTGGGCCAACGAGGACGGCTCCCAACGAATCGAGGACACCGGCCCGCTCACCAAGAAGCGGATGGAGAACGTCGACGAGGAGCTGGTGCCAGAGGCTCAGCGCTTCATCAAGGACGCCGCCGAGTCCGACACCCCGTTCTTCGTTTGGTTCAACACCACCGCCATGCACTTCCGCACCCACATCAAAGACGAGATCAGGGGCCAGGCCGGCCGGTGGCAGTCCGAGTACCACGACGCCATGGTTGAACACGACAAGCGGATCGGCGAGATGCTCGACTACCTCGATGAGTTGGGGATCGCCGACGACACCATCGTGATGTACTCGACCGACAACGGGGTGCATATGAACTCGTGGCCCGATGCCGGCATGACCCCGTTCCGCAACGAGAAGAACTCGATGTGGGAGGGCGCCTACCGAGTACCGTGTCTCGTTCGTTGGCCCGGGAACGTCGCTGCGGGTGAGGTGATGAACGGCATCGTCGGTCACCTCGACTGGTTCACCACACTCCTGGCCGCTGCGGGCGTGGACGACATCGCCGACCAATTGAAGGCAGGAACCTCACCGAACGGCAGGGAGTACAAGGTCCACCTCGACGGCGAGAACATGCTGCCGTACTGGACTGGCGAGACCGATGAGAGTCCCCGCAATCAGTTCGTCTACTTCTCCGACACCGGCGATCTGTGTGCGGTGCGCTGGGGACCGTGGAAGATCGTGTTCCTGGAGCAGCGGGCGACCGGTACGCTCCAGGTTTGGCGAGAGCCCTACACCGAGCTGCGTATCCCCTTGTTGTTCAATCTTCGGACCGATCCCTTCGAGCGGGCCCAGATCACCTCGAACACCTACGAGGACTGGTTCATCGACCACGCGTACATGATGGGCCCCGCTCAGGCCTTCGTCGCCCGGCTGGCCGAGTCGCTGAAGGAGTTCCCACGTCGCCAGGAGCCGGCAAGCTTCTCCATCGACCAAGTCATCGCCAAGATGGATCAAGGCATCGGCAGCAGTTGAGCGCGATGTCGGAGCTCGTGTGGATCGAAGGCCGGGCCTTCCGCATGGGCTCCGACGCGCACTACCCCGAGGAGGCGCCGGTCCACTCGGTGACCGTGGACGGGTTCTGGATGAGCCCGACCACGGTGACCAACGCCCAGTTCGCCGAGTTCGTCGCGGACACCGGGTACGTGACCGTGGCCGAGCGTCCCCTCGATCCCGCCGACTTTCCGGGAGCGCCGGTCGAGAACCTGGTGCCCGGTTCGCTGGTCTTCACCATGACCCGGGGCCCGGTCGATCTGCGGCACCTGAGCCAGTGGTGGACATGGACCCCTGGCGCCTCGTGGCGGCATCCGGAGGGCGCAGGGAGCTCCATCGACGAGCGCCTCGACCACCCGGTGGTCCACGTTGCCCATGAGGATGCCGCGGTATACGCGACCTGGGCCGGCCGTTGCCTCCCCACCGAGGCCGAATGGGAGTACGCGGCCAGAGGTGGCGTCGAAGGCAAGGCGTTCGTCTGGGGCGACGAGGCCGTCCCGGACGGGCAGTACCTGGCCAACTTCTGGCAGGGCGATTTCCCGTATCGCAACAGCCAAGCGGACGGCTTCACTGGGACCGCACCGGTGGGATCGTTCCCGCCGAACCCCTACGGCCTGTACGACATGGCCGGCAACGTCTGGGAGTGGACCGACGACTGGTACGCCGAGAGCCACCCCGCCGATCCGGACAAGCCGTGTTGTGTTCCGGTCAACCCAAGGGGCCCCTCCGTCGAAGCCAGCTACGACCCCGACCAACCTCAGTTCCAGATACCCAGGAAAGTGATCAAGGGCGGCTCCTTCCTGTGCGCCGACAACTACTGCCAGCGATACCGACCCGCCGCCCGGCGGCCCCAGATGATCGACACCGGCATGAGCCATGTCGGTTTTCGGACGATCCGACGAGAGGACCCACACCCCGATGGCTGACCAGATCCTGCCGTCCTGGCGCGACGGCGACACCCGCGATGCGATCCTCGGGTTCCTCGACCGAGTCGACGAGATCCCGCCCGCGCATCGGGTCGCCGTGTTCGACAACGACGGCACCATGTGGGCGGAGAAGCCCAACTACCCTCAGCTCGAGTTCTGGTTCCTGGAGATGCAGGAAGCGATCGGGGCAGATCCGTCGCTGGCCGACAAGCCCGAGTTCCGTGCGGTCATCGACCGTGACATGGCGACGATCGAGGAGTTGGGGCTCGAGGGCTTGGCCACGGCTTTCTTGGATCTGTTCGCCGGAATAACCCCCGAGGAGTTCGACGTCAAGGTGGCCAGGTTCTTCGCGGAGCAGCAGCATCCGCGGGGCGTGCCGTATCGACAACAGCGGTACCAACCGATGCTCGAGCTCATGGATGAGCTGCGCTCGCGTGGCTTTGACTTCTACCTCGTGAGCGCGGGTGGCGCGGAGTTCGTGCGGGTGATCAGCCAGGACTTCTACGGCGTGTCGCCCGAGGGGGTCGTGGGATCGCAGATCGACTACGAGTTCACCCGCGCCGCGGATGGCACGCCGCGCCTGTTGCGTACCAACCATGTCGTGCACAGCGGCCCGAACGAGGGCCAGGCGAAGGTGCCGAACATTCACCGGATCCTGGGTCGGCGACCGGTGGTAGCCGGCGGGAACTCGCCTGGCGATGCCGAGATGCTCGAATACGCCATGACCTACGACGGGCCATCGTTGGCGCTGCTGGTGAACCACGACGACGCGGAGCGAGAGTACGCGTACGAGAGCAAGGCGGGCACGTTCGACACCGAGGAGACGATCCTCGAGACGGCGGCCCGCCTGGGTTGGACGGTGGCCAGCATCAGGAACGACTGGGCCACCGTCTTCTCGGACTCCTAGCGCCCGGGCCAGGACCCCCAAGATTGGCGACCATCGTGCACTGTGATAGCGCAGGTGCCAACCTCTCCGGGACGACATGGGACGGAGGGGTCGGTCCGTGGCGCACGCCAGAGGGGGGTCGACATCTCCAATGACCAGCGATACCGTCACAGCGTTCTACGACGAGCACCCGTACCCGCCTCCGGTCACAGACCTGACCGAGTATGCGGCGCGATGGAGCGACGGGAAGCTTCGGCGAGTCGAACACCACAGGATGTGGCCCTCGGCGCCGCGGCGCGAGGACCCCTCCATCCTCGTGGCGGGCTGCGGTACGTCACAAGCGGCCAAGTACGCACTCCGCTATCCGGAGGGCCGAGTGGTCGGCATCGACGTCAGCCAGACCAGCATCGACCACACGCGTCGGCTGGCGCAGCGACACGGTCTGGACAACCTGGAGCTGCAGGTGATGCCGATCTCGGCCACTGCCGACCTCGGGGCGTCCTTCGATCACATCGTGTGCACGGGCGTGCTGCACCACTTGACCGACCCCGACGCAGGCATCGGCGCGCTGCGAGACCTCCTGACCCCCGAGGGAGCGATCTACCTCATGGTCTACGCGACGTACGGGCGGACCGGCGTGTACATGATCCAGGAGTACTGCCGACGTCTCGAGATCGGAACCGGTCCTGCCGAGATCGGAGATCTCGTGGCCACATTGCGTGAGATCCCGTTCGGCCACCCGCTGAGCCATCTGTTCCGCGATACCCCGGACTTCCGGCAGCCCGACGCGCTCGCAGATGCGCTGCTGCATCCGCGGGACCGGTCGTACTCGGTGCCGGAGGTGTTCGAGCTCCTCGGTGGCGCCGGCCTGCAGCTCGGCCGGTGGGTCCGGCAAGCCCCGTATCTCCCCACGTGTGGCTCCGTCGCATCGACCCCGCACGGCGAACGCATCGCCGCGCTCCCCCGGGAGGCCCAATACGCAGCCCTCGAGCTGTTCCGAGGCACGATGACGCGTCACTCGTTGATTGCCCACCGAGACGACTCGCCCCCGCCCATGTCTCGACTGAGCTTCACCCGGTCGGGTTGCGCGCACTACGTCCCGGTCCGTCCCAGCACCGTCATCGCCCTGGAAGAGCGGCTCCCCGAGGGGGCGGCCGCCGCCTTGTTGAACAAGGCCCACGAGTTCACCGACCTGGTGCTGTTCGTGAACGAAGCAGAGAAGGCCATGTTCGAGGCAATCGACGGGACGCGAACGATCGGGCAGATCGGGAGGGACCAGCCCGACTTCTTCCGACGCCTCTACGAGCACGATCTCATCGTCATCGACGC
>JAOTYQ010000067.1 GCA_029861725.1 Acidimicrobiia bacterium
GCGGCCGGGATGCCATCGCTCGCCATCGCTCGCCATCGCTCTGATCGCGGGCCCAACCGACCACCACCGGCACCAGCCTCATAGCCTCTACCGTCGCGTCCGTGCCCTCAGACGTGGGCCAATCGGCAGAAACAGGACGCGTTGATCTCGACATCGGTCCGGGCCAGGGCCAGATCGAGCCGGCTTCGCACGATCCCGGCTTCCGCGTCCTTCCCCAGGCTCGTGAGGCATTCGTGCAGGCCGTGCAGGCTCCAGACGTTGTCGGGGTGTTGGTAGGCGCGAGCAAGGCTGTCGTCGAGGCCGAGATCGGCACGGTAGACAGCCTCGGCCTCCGTCACCCGAGCCTGTTCCAGCAGCAGAGCCCCGTAGGCATGGCGAGTCGGCTGCATCCAACCCCAGGGCTCGTCGTAGGGCAGACCGTCATCGAGCTCGATCGCCTGCCGGAGGTGGGCGAACGCCAACTCGTGATTCCCACGCCGGTACTCGAGCTCGCCGTCGAGCATCTCGGATGCGATCGCGAGGATGTCGAGGCAGGTGTTGTTGAAGATGTAACGAGTGTCGGGCACGCGGCCCAGTGCGGCCCGGAACCGTTCGCGCTCCTCGGCCGCCTCATCGAGGCGGCTCGTGATGGCACAGGCGATGCCCCGGGCGTAATGGATCATCGTCGTGGTCACGCAGTAGAGCTCGGCATCGTCGGGCAATGGGGTGTCGAGGATCTCCTGCCACCTCCCGAAGCGAATGAGCACGTGCATCCGCATGGGGACGAACCCTTCGAGCCAGTCGGCCATCGGCGGCGACTCCAACCTGAGCAGCTCGGTTGGCAGCGTTGCCACCATGTCGTCGGCCGCCGTGATCGCAGCCTCGTACTGCCCGAGGAACATCGCCCCGTACAGCTTGAAGTGATAGTTGTGGGCGCGATAGAGCGAGTAGAAGTTCATCGGCCCCTCGCGCTCCAGATAGACGAGGTCGGCCCTGATCGCGGCGTCGTTGGAGTCGACGACGTTCTGGTACTGGCCGCACAACACGTAGATGTGGGTCGGCATGTGCTCGAGGTGCCCGGCATCGGGCACGAGCCCCCGCAACCCGTCGGCTACCCGGAGGGCCAGCTCGGGATGGGGCGACATCTCCATCAGATGGAGATAGAGGTGGAGGATTCCGGGATGCGTTCGGCCACCGGGAGCGGCGAGGGCTTGCTCCAGCACGTCGCGGGCTTCGGCCGTATCGGCCCCGGCGGCCGGCCGACCCGTGGCGAGGTCCCAGAGCTCCCAAGGCGTGCGGTTCATCAAGGCTTCGGCAAAGAGCGCAGCAACGTCGAGATCGTCACCGTGCTCGGCGAAGACCGAGCGCATGGCCTCGGCATAGCCGTCGTTCCAGATGGAGCAGTCATCATCGGGCCGGGAGGACGGGTATCGCTCCCCCAGGGCGGAGATCAGCGCCTGCTCCACCGCCGTGACACCCGAGCTGTGGTCGAGCGCCCGTTGGGTTGCCGCATGGGACAGCGACACGGCGTCGGTCAGGTCGTCACCCTCGAACGCCTCCCAACCGCGGTTGTAGTTCGGCCCGCTGGCATAGGCGACGCCCCAATGGGCCATGGCGCAGCCCGGATCGAACTCGAGAGCACGCTCGAAACACCGAACCGCCTCCTCGTGATTGAACCCATAGGTCCAGATGAGGCCTCGATCGAACCGCAGCTGGGCGTCGGATGAGGAGGTCGAGACCTTGCGGTGATGGTGTCCCAGGTCGTAGTACGTCGACATCTCGCCTCCCGCTCATCGTGGTCGCTGCCATCTTGCTGTCTGTGCCGCGCGTTCGAAAGTCGAGTGCCGCGTAGTCTCCTGTTGGCGGCTCAGCCGGTGAGGAAGGCGTAGGCGGCCACGATGCCGGCCGGATCGACGAGTAGCGCCGTGTCGCCGCCGTTCGACCAGACCGGGAACTGCTCGCCCAGGTAGTAGTCGTCGGCGGTGGTCGGGCCGGAGCCGGACCGGAACCTGACCGATCGGCCGGGGTGGAGGGTCAGACCGGAGATCCGGAACTGGTTGCTCGTCGTCTCGTCGCGGATCGTCCAGCCATCGAGATCGACCGGTTCTGGCCCGGTGTTCACCACCTCGACCCATTCCTCGGCCAGGTTCTCGCGATCGTCGCCCGGCGCGTTGGCCTGGTGATCACCGATGGCCAGCGTCGCCGATGCCGGCGGGCCGCACTCGGCGCCCCACCATCCGCGGTCGGCTTCGGCTGCCGCCAGCATCGACGCTGTCAGCCGCTCGTCGTCGGCCGACCAGAGGGCGAGGGCCCAGCCGTCGGTGACCATGCTCTCGGTCACCGGGTGACCGTCGGCGTCGATCACGCCGAGGCGCCGCCCGAACCGATCCTCCTCGCCGGCGCGAAACACCAGGGAGCCGGCACCCTCCAGGAGGGATTCGAGGTGGCCGCGGGCTGCGTCGCCGGGGCACGAGCGCTGGTCGCTCAACGTCCGGAGCTCGGGAGCGTTGATGCCGAGGAGCCGTACATCGATCTCGCCGCCATCGACGACGAGCTCGAGGGAGTCGCCGTCGATGACCCGCTGCACGACGATGCT
Organism: Acidimicrobiia bacterium; assembly: GCA_029861725.1. Taxonomy (GTDB): domain Bacteria; phylum Actinomycetota; class Acidimicrobiia; order Acidimicrobiales; family SZUA-35; genus CADEDH01. The sequence continues at coordinate 2,576 of JAOTYQ010000067.1, forward strand.
CGACGAGGTGGAGCCCGCCTTCTGGTCCGACCCGCCAGTGTCCGCACCGGCGTCGGACGCGCGGTCCGGTCCACAGGCAGCGACGGCCACGACGACGATGGCCCCGAGTCCGACGAATCGTGCGAGGAGCGGGACCTGGTACCCGCTCGACGATGAGGCCACCGGGCCACTGTACTGATTCGGTGATGCTCGGTTGTCCAGGCGCCGGCTGGCCGGCGACCTCTGCTAGACCTGCTCGATGGGCATCTGGAAACCGATCCTCGACGGAACGGGCGACACCGAAGAGTCGTGGGTCGGGCACGACGCCAGCGAGCGCTTCCCGGTCTACACGAGGGGCAACGCCGGTGAGGTGTATCCAGAGGTGTTCACGCCGCTCAGCTTCTCCGTGGCCGCCGAGGCGGGGGAGAAGGCGATGCGGAACGCGATACTCACGAGCGGTCTGGTTCGCCCCAAGGAGCTCGAGGGGATACCGATCTCCACGGCGATCGGCAGCGGCGTGTTCGGGGGCTACGCCTACCTCAATCTGAGCATCCAGCGGCTGGCCGCGGCCCGAACGCCCGGCGGCAAAGCGACCGACGCCGATGTGAACTACCTCGGCGTTGGCGATCCGCCACCCCACGAGCCCCTGCCGGGCGAGCGGAACCTGGTGGCGACCCTCGCCGGGCTGCGCTACTTGTGGCGGACCGTCCGGACCGACGACCTTCCGGAGCTGGCCGACGATCAGCGGTTGGTCGACGAGTACCTCGGCATGCTCAGCGACCCGGAGACGTCGACCGACGCCGAGCTGCGGTCCTCGATCGACGAGTTGATGCCGCTGTTCGCCGACCTCTTCGAGCGGCACCTGATCGTGAGCTTCGCCGCCGGGATGACGGTAGCGGTGTTGACCGGCCTGTGCGATCGACAGCTCGATGATCCTACCCTCGCCGTTCGATTGCTGGCCGGCCTCGGCGATGTCGACTCGGCCGCTCCGTCACGAGCGATCTGGGAGCTGAGCCGTCTCGCCCAGGCGACGCCAGCGGTCGCGGCGGCCTTCGACGCCGGTGGTCACGGGCTGTGGGAGCGACTGCAGGCCGATCCCGAGGCCGCCTCGTTCGTCGACCGGTTCCAGGTCTTCCTCGAGCAGTACGGGTCGCGAGGGCCGAACGAGTGGGACACGGCGTTCGACACGTGGGAGACCGACCCCGCGCTGGCGCTGACGATGGTCGACCGGATGTTTGCGGCCGACGACAGCCATGATCCCGTGCGACAGCATCGTCGCCTTGCCGAAGACGCGGCCGAGGCGGAGGCGAAGGCTCTCGCCGAGCTGCCCCGCCTGGCCCGTTGGCCGTTCCGGAAGATCTTGGCTGCGGCCCGGCTGTACTCGCGCAGCCGGGAGCGGACGAAGACGACGGTGATCCGGGCCATCCACGGGGCGCGCCTCCGGGCGATGGAGCTCGACCGCCGCCTGGTCGAGCGCAGCGGCGGCCAGCGGGGCGACCTGTGGTTCGTCCTCGACGGCGAGATGGACGACTACGTCGCCGACCCTGGTTCGTTCGCCAGCGTGATCGAGGGACGACGGGCACAGCGTCGCCGGCTCGCTGAGCGGGAGCCGCCGTTCTTCTTCTCGGGGAGCCAGCCCCCGCTGTCGAGGTGGAAGCTCCGGACCGAGACTCGCGAGCCGCTACCGGTTGGTGAGCTGCTCACCGGCCTACCGGGCTGTCCCGGCATCGCCCGAGGTCGAGCTCGGATCGTCACCGAGGCGGCCGATCCCCGCGGCCTGCAACCGGGCGACGTGTTGATCGCCCCGCTGACCGATCCGGCCTGGACGCCGCTCTTCGTGCCGGTCGAAGCGGTCGTTGTCGACGTCGGAGCGATCATGAGCCACGCCGTGATCGTGAGCCGCGAGCTCGGCATTCCGTGCGTGGTGTCGGCCACCGACGCCACGAAACGGATCGCCGACGGGGCGCTCGTGGAGGTCGACGGAACCGCCGGCACGGTGAGGGTCATCGAGGCCTGATCGAGATCATGGCGCGGTCACCGAGGCGCCGGCGAGACACGACGCTGTCGCGTTTCTCGAGGGCGCAGAGCCGCGACCCCAACCGGGACCCGAGATCTGGGACATCTCCGCGCTCATCTTCACCTCCGGCACCACCGGTCCTTCCAAGGCCGTCATGGTTCCATGGGGTCAGTTCCAGTCCCTTCGCCAGATCGATTGGGACATTCTGACTTCTGGTTGCACCGACATGGTTCTGATGGGAGGTACGCATCGTCGACGAGCACGATCTCGAGGTGCCCTCCAACACTCCTGGCGAGATGATGCCGCGCTTTGCCATCCCTCGCTACATCGAGGTGGTGCCCGGCCTGCCCAAGTCCAGGCTTCTGGGTTTCAGATGGGGATCGCCACCCGCCGGGCGGGTGGATGTTGGCCGATTCTAGTGCTCTCCCACCTGATGACGAGGTAGGTGGCGGCGCTCAGCGCCAGGATCACCAGCCAGATCAGCGAGAGGCTCGGTTCGACCGCCGATGGGATCGACCGGTCGATCCAACCCCGCTTCTGCAGCTGCTCGTTCCAGAAGTCCTGCCCAGCGTTGACGAGCCCGTAGGCGAACATGAGCGAGCTGTACAGCCCGGCCAGGGTGGCCAGCGTTGGCGAGCGGAGCCGCGGCCGCGACAACAGCAGCGCACTGATCGCCAGCAGCGCTCCATCGAGCCCGTGGTGGTGACCGAGGTGAACTGCCGGCAACACGGTGCCGTCCGGGCGAGGAACCGGCCGCTCGGCGATGAAGACTCCTTCGGGGACGTGGAACCCGAGGTCGGCCGCGAGCCAGGGGACCGACAACGCGAGCATCACCGCCGCGACCATCAGCCGGCCCCGGTCGAGTGGCCGCCGGGGCGCGAGGCTGCGCCCGCTCTTGTCGACCGCCACCGCGGTGAGAACCAAGGCCAGGACGACGCCGACCGCAGGGATCGCGTTGACCGGTCGGGCGTCGAGGTCGGTGTCGTCGACCACCCCGGGCCAGGCCGTCACCGCGCACAGGGCGACGGCCACAGAACCGACCAACCACCATCGAGCAGCCAAGCCGTCGAGGGCGAGCAGCACGATGCCGATGGCCACCAGCGCAATCGGGTAGTTGAGCTCGACCAGCACCCTCGACATCGCCCCGGCGAGTCCATCGCCAGAGACGTTGTACAACTCGGCCGGATCGAGCCGGGCGTAGGTGACCGCCATGACACCGAGCAGGACCACCCACACGGCCCAGGTCGCCAGCACGTCGCCCTGACCGGACGTTCCATCCGATGGGTACCGACTCTCCGAACGACGCACGCTGGTCGCCTCCTCCCGACACCCCGGCCGTCGCGACCACTGGACGTGCCATGAGCCGGCCGGCCTCGGTCCCCTCATCCTGTCCCTCGGTCGCATCGCCAGACCAGGGTCGGACGTCCCGAGCCAGGCCCCAGCTCAGCCGGCCGGGGCCTCGGTTAGGGCACTGACCGTCCAGAGCCGTGCTTCGGCGACCCCGAAGATCGTGACCCGGTCACCGTTGGCGGTGATGACGGAATCGGCGACGGGGGCGTCGGATCCGGATTCGGTGCGGGTGAGGCGGATCCGGTCGGACGCACGCTCGAAGCCGTAGTGCCGGCACCCGTTGACCGACGTGAACGCCTCCAGCCGCTCCAGGGCACCGGCGTTGTTGAACACCTCGGCCACGACCGGAATGGCGAACGGGGCGTTGAAGATACCCGGCCTGGCGTTGGCGCCGTACTTGTCGCTGGCGGGGTGGGGGGCGGAGTCGGTGCCGAGGAAGAACCGATCGGAGCCAGAGGTGGCGGCGGCCACCAGGGCCCGGCGATCGTCGGCCGAGTTGATGATCGGCTTGCAGTAGAGGTCGGGGCGGAGCCCGTTGGCGAGCAGATCCGACCGGTCGCAGGCCAGGTGGTGGGGGGTGATCGAGCCTCGCACCGATTCGTTGTCGAGGACGAAGTCGACGCCGGCCCGGGTCGACAGGTGCTCGACGGTGACCCGCAGCTCCGGGAGCCGCTCGACGACCGGCCTCAGCTCTGTGTCGAGGAAGTGCCGCTCCCGGTCGTAGACGTCGATCTCCGGGTTGGTCGCCTCGGCGTGGACGAGCAGCGGGATCGCCCGCTCCGCCATGCGCTCGAGGACATCGATGAACCCGCCCAGCGAGTCGCCGCCCCGCTCGGAGTTCGTGGTCGACCCGGCCGGGTAGTACTTGGCGGCATGCACGACTCCGGTGTCGACCCCGGTAAGGAAGTCGTCAGGATCGAGGTCGCCGTTGAGGTACAGGGCCATGATCGGTGTGAAATCGGGCCGGGCGTCCGGACCGGCGCAGTCGAGGATCCGCCGCCGGTAGGCCTCGGCCGCGGCCGTCGTGCAGATCGGGGGCACCAGGTTGGGCATCACGAGGGCGTAGCGAAAGGTCATGGCCGTGATCGGGGCCACCGCCGCCAGCAGCTCGTCGTCGCGCAGATGGACGTGCCAGTCGTCGGGCGCCGCCAGCTCGATCGACGCCGACCCGCCGGTCCCGTGAGCGGCTGGCATCAGGCGCCGACCCCGGCGGCAGGCGCCACCGGGGGCAGGTCGAGGTCGATGTGGGTCGCAATCGGGAAGTAGGGAATGCCGCGCTCGGCCAGCTGCCCGACCGCTCCCCCACCCCGATCGATCAGCGTCGCGGCGGCGACGATCTCAGCTCCGGTGGCGGCGATCACCTCGATCGCCTTGAACAGCGAGCCACCGGTGGTGACGGCGTCCTCGACGACGAGCACTCGCACTCCCGGCCCGAGCGGTGCGCCCTCGATCTGGCGGCCGGTTCCCCGGCCCTTCGGCTCCTTGCGAACGAAGAACCACGACTTGTCTGCGGTCAGGGCAACCCCTACGGCGAGATGGTCGGCTCCGAGCGTCAGTCCGCCGACCGCGTCGTAGGCGAGCCCGGCGTCGTCGACCAGACCGTGCAGGGCTCGACAGGCCAGCCGCAGGTCGGCGGCCACCGCCAGGCCAGCCTTGCCATCGACGAAGTACCGAGACAGCTGACCCGACGCCAGCTCGATGGGAGGATCGAACTCGCTGACCGCCTTCTCCCGCAGCACCCGCCTGGTGTCGGCAAGCAGTTCGTCCAGGGCCATCTCGCTGTCCTCGTCGTCGTCGGCGAATCCCGGTCGAGGATAGCAACGCAATCGAGACCCGATGGCGGTCGGCGCCGAGCGGCGGGGCAGGGCGCCTCCGTTAGGTTGGGCAGCCGTGAACACCGGAGCCTCGGCGACGGGCCGCCCGTGACCGCGACCACGATGGTCGCAGTCTTCGCCATCGTCGCCCTGGCGTCGATGTTCCAGGCCTCGATCGGCTTCGGGGCCAACTTGATCGCCCAGCCGATCGTGTTCCAGCTCGCCCCAGACCTCGTCCCCGGCTCGGTGCTGATGGCGACGGCCTTGCTCAGCTGCCTCGTCGTCATCCGGGAGCGCCACGCGGTGACGTTGGCCCCGATCCGATCGGCGACCTCGGGAGCGATCATCGGGATCGTCACCGGTGTCGTCGTGCTCCAAGCCACCCCAGAATCGGGCGTCGCGCTGCTCGTCGCCGTGTGCGTGCTCGCCATGGTGATCGTGGCCGCGGTGGGCGGCGGGCCCGCACCGAGCGGCCGCAACCTGTTCCTCGCCGGCTCTGCCGGTGGCTTCGGCTCGACGACCGCCGGCATCGGTGGGCCGCCGGTCGCGCTGCTCTTCGCCGGCGCCGACGGAGCGCGAACCCGAGGCCTGCTGTCTGGCTACTTCGTTGCTGTCTCGGCCCTGACCTTCGTCGGGTTGATCATCGCCGAACGGTTCGGCATCGCCGAGGCCCGCAGCGGGCTCCTCCTGCTACCGGCGGCGCTGCTCGGCTTCGTCGCGAGCCGGCCGCTGCTCCCCGCCGTCGACCGGCGCGGCATCCGCCCGTCGATCCTCGCCGTCAGCGCCGCAGCCGCGGTCGTGCTGCTCGCCCGGACCGTGCTCGGTTGAGGACCCGAGCTGGCCGGGCCACAACGGCGACCCCATCTCAGGTCAGGCCGAGGCGAGCGTCGTAGTAGGCGTAGAGCCGGTGCAGCATCTGGAGCACGGCGATCCACACGACGACCTCGACGATCTGCTCGGCGTCGAGGTGATCGGTCACGGTCGAGACGGTGATCTCGTTGACACTGGACGGGCTCGTCGACGCAGCCTTGGCCAGGATGATCGCCGCCGCCTCGGTGCGGGAGAGCCCGCCCGGAATCACCGCTTCCTCGCCGGGAGCGAGGGCGTAGTGCCCGACGCCGACCATGATGTCGGGGTCGAGGTCGGGGGCGAGGATGTCGGCCAGCTGCACCGCCTCGGCGGTCAGCGCCTCGTTGTCGACGACCCTGGCGTACACGAGGGCGACCATGCACTTCGCCGGCAGCCCGACCGTAGTGTGCTCCTCGTTGAGGTTGTCGCGCAGCACGGTGGCGAGCGCCTTGACCGACCGCTTGTGCTTCAGGCTGGCGAAGATCGGGAACGAGTGGCCGATCTGATCCTCGAGCATCATCAGGGCGCTACCGATCCGGCCCGAGACCCCTCTTGTCCAACGGCCTTCCAGCCGCAACGCCCCTGGCGCTTGGCGGAACACCCGCAGGTAGGTCGACATCGAGTCTTTCGGCACGTGACCGTTTGGTGGGATGTCGAGCTCGTCCTTCCACTGGTGCTTGCCGGTCGACCAGCCGGTCGGTCCGATCAGATCCTGGACGTCGGCGATCGCCTCGACCTCGAGCTCGATCCCCATCGTGTCCATGAACTTGTTGAGGAACCCCATCAGGGCGACCGCGAGCACGATCCACTCGGCGTCGCCGGGATCGAGGTGCTCCTCGAGATCGTGGACCTGGGCCTGGGTGAGCGTCGCCGGTACCTGTCCGAGAGCGTGGGCCAGCGACACGACGGCGGCCTCGGCCGGAGTGTGGGCCTCGCCGGTGACGGCCTCGGGTGATGCCCCGCGACGAAGGGCGAACGTGCACGTGTGGGCCGAGCAGTACATGCAACCGGCCGCCCGGCTGGCGGTATACATGCCGAGCCCGACCAGATCCTTCGGCGCCCCCTGGCCGATCAGCGACGCGGGCAGGTTGAGCAGGTTCGGCACCAGCAGGCTGTAGGTCCGGAACCCGATCGGCCAGATCTCGAGATACGGGTCGCAGTTGGGAACGAAACCGATCAGCTCTCGCACCAGCCCGAGCACGGGCTTGTAGTCACGATGGAGCTGGTCGAAGTCGACCGACTCCGACTCGAGTTCCTGCGCCAACGTTGCCGCCGCCATAGATGTCCGCTCCCGTGTCACTGCCCACAGCCACGCCCCACGGCCGGTCACCAGCGACGGACGGCCGTCAAAACTTGGACGACTTGCCGCCGATTACCTGCCGTCGCGGAAGGCTAGCCCCAACAACCATGTCGTCAACCAATCGTGAGCGTGTCTCTAGACTGACACGATGACCACGAACGCCGATGTCCTGGCGATGTTGAGCGAGCTGGCGGGCCTGACGACCCTGGCCGAGGAGAGCCCGCAATCGTTCAAGGTCCGAGCCTACGAGAACGCCAAACTGGGGATCGAGGGCTACGGCAGCGACGTCTCCGGCCTGTCGATCACCGAGCTGACCAAGATAAAAGGGGTCGGTAAGTCGACCGCGTCCAAGATCCGTGAGTTCATCGATTCGGGCACCGTGGACAAGCTCGAGAAGCTCCGTCTGGAGTATCCCCCGGAGTTCGTCGAGCTGTCGAAGATCCCCGGTCTCGGCCCGAAGACCCTGAAGCTGGTCCGCTCGGAACTGGGGGTCGAGGACCTCGAAGGTCTGAAGGCGGCCATTGCCGGCGAGAAGCTCCGGACGCTGCCCCGCATGGGAGCGACCAGTGAGGCGAAGATCGCCAAGGCGATCGAACGACTGGGCCTGACCGGTAAGGATCGCCGAACCCCGGTGGCCGACGCCCTACCGCTGGCCGACCGGCTCGTCGCCGATCTCGGTCTGGTGGACGGGGTCACCGACGTGATGTTCTGCGGCAGCCTGCGCCGCATGGCGGAGACGATCGGCGACATCGACATCACCGTCGCCTCCTCGGACCCGGAGGCGGTGATGCGGGCCGTCGTCGATCACGGAGCGGTGTCCGAGATCATCCTGAGCGGCGGTACGAAGACGTCGTTCCTGACCGCCAAGGGGCTCCAGGTCGATGTCCGGGTCGTCGAACCGAGCCAGTTCGGTGCGGCTACGCTGTACTTCACCGGCTCGAAGGCCCACAACATCGCGCTGCGGCAACGTGCGATCGATCGGGGCTGGCTGCTCAACGAGTACGGTCTCCTCGAAGCACCAAGCACCGCCGACGACACGCCGAGCGAGAGCGCCGACACCGACTCGGAGGCGGAGCCGGCCACGGTCGTCGCCAGCGCAACCGAGGCCGCGATCTATGAGGCGCTCGACCTCGTCTACATCCCGCCACCGATGCGGGAAGCGACCGGCGAGGTCGAGGCGGCCGCCGACGGGTCGCTGCCCGATGTCGTGAAGCTGAGCGACATCAAGGGCGACCTGCACTACCACACCGACCGCTCCGGCGACGGCCGAGCCCCGCTGACCGACATGGTCAAGGTGGCCGCCGATCGGGGCTACGACTACCTGGCCATCACCGACCACGGCGAGGACCTCGCCATCAACGGCTCGACCAGGGAAGAGTTCCTGGAGCACCGCGAGGCGATCCGCGAGGTACAAGAGGAGTACCCGGATCTCACGATCCTGTTCGGGTGCGAGCTGAACATCGGGCCGAAGGGTGGCCTCGACTACGACGCCGACTTCCGGGCGGAGTTCGAGTACACGGTGGCCTCGGTTCACTCCCACTTCGACGCATCGAAGAAGGCCAACACGACCCGGCTCGTCACGGCGATCGCCGATCCGACCGTCGACTCGATCGGCCATCTCACCGGCCGGTACATCGGCCGGCGTCCCGGTATCGAGATCGACGTCGACGTCGTCCTCGAAGCGCTGTTCGAGTTCGACGTGGCGCTGGAGATCAACGGCGCCCTCGACCGGCTCGACGCCGCCTCCGACGTCGTCCGCAGAGCAGTGGCTCGGGGGGTGAAGCTGGTCATCAACACCGACAGCCACCACACCTCGGAGCTGGGACGAATGGAGTACGGCGTGCTCACCGCCCAACGAGGCTGGGCGCCCCGAGATCAGGTGATCAACACCTGGGAGCGCGACCGCTTCCTCCACTGGGTGGAGACGCACCGGAACTCCTGAGCCACCCCTTGGAGATTGCGTGGCTTGACCGCATGCCGTGCGGCTAACTTACGCAATCTGCCCTGCGGGGAGACATCGCTTGCGGCGATGGTCGGCACTGCGGTCGCGCCGATCGGCTGGCCACTCATCGATGCGGTAACGATGCCGGGACGGGCCATCTCGATGCGAGATGCCGCAACGGCAGCGGTGGGCCTCCGGCAACACGGACCGCTACCGTTTTCTCGTAGACGACCGGCTGGTCTTCCCCTACTCGCCCTCGGGCCACTCGAAGCGGCCCCACCCAGCACTCGCCGGAAACCGAATCCCGGAACCTGCCAGGTCGGGCCGCTCCTGATCGTGGTGGACAGGAGGATTCCCTCCCCTCCTGTCCACCTCGTCACGCCTGAGCCCGACTCGAGCCGGGCAGGCTCTCGACCAGTTGGGCTGCTCACGCGCGGCACCCTAGGGTTGTCCGATGGGCGAGCTGCTCGACTTCACCGGCAAGACGATCGTCGTCACCGGTGGCGCGTCCGGCATCGGTGCCGCCACCGCCTCCCTCGCCGCCCGACGGGGTGCGGCCGTGCACGTCCTCGACATCGCCCCGGTCACCGACCTACCGGTCGCCCCGGGCGGTCACGGCTCGCTGACCGGTCACCGCTGCGACGTCGGCGATCCGGCGTCGATCGACGCTGCGATCGGCGAGCTCCCACCGGACCTTGCCGCCTTGATGAACTGCGCCGGACTCCCAAACGGCGGCCGCTTCTCGCCCGAGCAGGTCATGCGAGTGAACTGGCTCGGCCTCCGGCACCTCACCGAGGCCCTGCTCCCCCGGATCGGACCCACCGGTGCCGTGGTGCACATCGCGTCGACCGCCGGCCGCGGCTGGCCCGAGCGGCAGCACCTCCACCAACAGCTGATGGCAGCCACCGACTTCGACAGCGGCCTCGCCTGGCTCGACGCCAACCGCCAGGTCTGGGGCGACGGCTATGCGTTCTCCAAGGAGGCCGTGCAGTACTACACGCTGTGGCGCTCGGTTCAGCTCCTCCCGACCGGGGTGCGGATGAACAGCGTCTGCCCCGGTGTGACCGACACATCGATCGTCGCCGACTTCCGGCGGGGTCTTGGCGATGACATCATCGACCACGCCGCCGCGGTTGCCGGGAGGATGGCCCGGCCATCGGAGATGGCGCCAGCCATGCTGTTCCTCGCCGACCCGGCCTCGTCGAGCTACGTGAACGGGGTGAACCTCAACATCGACCGCGGGACCGGCGCCGCCCGGGCGACCGGCCAGTCGGACCCGATCCACATCTGGGGCGCCGGCTACTGATTCGGCTTCGTCGCTGGGATTTCCACGATCGTGTCAGGTTCGGGGACGTTCGGCCTCGAGGCCGAACTCCCGGCGACGGGCGCCGTCCCGCCGCACTAGAATCTCGTCGGCACGGGAGGGAACGCAACACCGATGTCCACTGAGATCGATCTTGGGATCGACCATCTCAACGATGTCACCATGATCGGACGCGGTGGCTTCAGCGTCGTCTATGCCGCCAGTCACACGCTGTTCAAGCGACGGATGGCGGTCAAACTGCTCAACCCGCTCACCAAGGAGTCCGAGCGCCTCCGGTTCGAGCGCGAGTGCGAGGTGATGGGCCGCCTGTCCGACCACACCAGCGTGGTCAGCGTCTACAACGCCGGGTACACCACCAACGACCGCCCGTATCTGCTGATGGAGCTGGTCGAGGGAGGCACGCTCCAGGACCAGCTCGAGGCCAGGGGCCGCCTGCCGTGGCGGGAGGCAGTGGGCCACTTGCTGCCGATCTGCGGCGCGCTCGAGGCCGCTCACCGTGAGTCGATCCTCCACCGCGACGTCAAGCCGGAGAACATCCTGCTCACCACCGACGGTGAGACCCGGCTGGCCGACTTCGGCATCGCCTCGCTCCGGGACGCAACCGGGGCCACGTCGACCCACATCACCGCCAGCATGCTCCACACGGCACCCGAGACGTTCGCCAACCAACGCGACGAGCGCTCGGATCTCTACTCGTTGGCGTCGACCCTCTACGCCCTCGTCGTCGGCCGGGCTCCCTTCTGGTACGACACCGACCAGTCGATCCATCCGCTCATGAACCGCCTGCTCAACGACCCGGCGCCGGCGATCCCTGCGGAGCTGGCGCCCCCCGAGCTGAGCTTGTTCGTCCAGCGGGCGCTGGCCAAGGACCCGGATCACCGACCCCAGACCGCCGACGACTTCGCCCGGGAGCTCGAGCGGTACCTCGTCGGCGACCCCGACTCCGAGCCCGACTCCGAGCCCGACCCCGATGCCACGTCGGCCGGCGGCCCACCGCCGACTCCGGACCGGCGGCCGGAGCCCCCGGCATCGGGCCGACTGCCCGCACCGCCCGTAGGCGTGGGTCTCGATTCGAACCACGAGCGCGTGACCGGAGGCCCGGCCGCTCCCGAGCCCTGGTCACCGAACCCGCTCACCGCCAGCTCAGCCCCGGTCGACGATCTCAGAGCCCGACCGCTGACCGGGACGGGCCCGACCGCGGCCGGGTGGTACTACGCGACCGGCGATCCGCCCGGGACCCAGCGCTTTTGGAACGGTGCGCAGTGGCAGGGCGGCCCGACCCCGGTCGATGCAGCGCCCGGGCCGTACACGGCCGCCAACCCGCCGGGAACCCACCCCGTCGGCTATCACTCCGGCCCGGTTTCACGGTCCTGGCAGCTGGCCTCACCAGAGCGGCGAATCCTGGGCCGGCTGATCGACCAGTTCGTCTGGGTGGGGATGTGGGTCTTCTTACTACTGGTCTTCATCCCCACCGACAGCAACTCAGACGCCACCTACCTCCAGATCCTGGCGCTCGGGCTCTGGACCACAGCCGCGATCGCGGCCTACGAGATCTTCATGGTGACCGCCTTCGGGGCCACCCTCGGCAAGATGATGCTCGGCATGCGGGTCGTCGGCGAGGACGGCTCGAAGATCGGGTTCACCGCAGCGGCGATGCGCATGGTGCTGTTCATCGTGTTGTCGGTCTTGTCGACGCTGCTGTACGTCCCGTTCCTGATCATGCTCGTGGTCGCCGGCATCGCCATCGGCTCGCTCTACACCAACGATCGCCGCCAGACGTTCTGGGACCGGCACGCCAAGACGCTCGTCGTTCACCGCTGACCCGAATCCGTGCGGGTCGGCCGCTCAGTGCACGTCGCGGCCGTTGGTCCTCAGGCTCGGCGTCTCGGTGAGCAGCGAGTCGATGTTCGGGGTTGGGCGAGCGGTCACCGGGTTGGCGGCGAACAGGGCCTCCAGCGCGGCGGCGATCGACAACAGCCGCCGGTCGCTGTAGGCCGGGCCGATCACCTGAAGGCCGAAGGGCATCCCCTGCAGGTCGGTACCGCATGGCAGGGCCGTGACCGGGTGGCCGATCACGGTGATAGCGGCGGTCAGTGCGAGCCACGCCATGTAGTTGTCGACCGGAGCGCCGTCGATCTCGAGCGGGTAGAGCTGGCGCCACGGGAACGGTGACACGCTGACACCGGGGCAGAGCACCACGTCGACGTGGTCGTACACGGCCTGGAAACGCTGGTAGAGATCCATCTGGGTCCGCCGGGCCCGAGCGATGTCCTCCATCGGGGTGGCGAGCGCCGACTCGTAGGTGCGGCGGATGTTGGGGTTGAACCGCTCGTCCCACGTCTCTGCCTCACGGTGGTACTGGGCGACGAACACATCGCTCCGCAACAACCAGTCGATCTCGGACGCCGCCCGCAGATCGACCTCGAGCTCGACGCAGCCGCCGAGCTGGGGCGCCAGCCGATCGACCCGGTCGCGAAAGACCCGGCGGACGTCCTCCGACACGAGGACACCCCCGAGGTCTTCGGTGATCCCGACGCGAAGCTCAGCCGGATCGACCTCGTCGAGGGTGGCCAGCGCGGCATTGTCGAGTGGAAACGCCATCGGGTCCCGGCGGGACCGGCCCGCGATGACCGACAACAGCAGCGCCGTGTCGGCGACCGTGCGGCCCATCGGGCCCTGCACGGAGTAGAACGTCTGGGTCAACGTGCGCTCCTCGAAC
>JAOTYQ010000534.1 GCA_029861725.1 Acidimicrobiia bacterium
GGAGCCCTCCCGCCCGGCCAACGCCCCCGATCCCGTCGAGGACCGCAGCGCGTTCGCGCTTCGCTGCCACGCCCGGGAGCGTGAGTGGCAACTCGGAACGGGGTTTGGTTTCGGCATCTTCGTCGAGGGCGACTTCGCCGGTGAGATCAACCTGAACTCGGTCCAGCGGGGCCCGTTTCAGAATGCCTATATCGGCTACTGGGTCGACGAGGCCAAGGCGGGGCAGGGCTACGTGCCTGAGGCGGTCGTCGTCGTTGCCCGATTCGCGTTCGAAGACCAGGCGCTGCACCGCATCCAGATCTCGATCGTGCCCCGCAACGCAGCGTCTCGCCGTGTGGTGGAGAAGCTCGGGATCCGGGCCGAAGGAATCGCCGAGCGCTACCTCGAGATCAACGGCGCCTGGGAAGACCACATCCGCTACGCGATGACGGTCGACGAGTGGCAGGCCCGACGAGCCGAGCTGTCGGCCGCCTGGCTCTGAGCGGTCGCCGGCGAGACCCCCTCGAGTCCCTCAGCGATTCGAGATGCGAGCTTTGAGCTTCTCGAGCTGATCGCGAAAGGTCGGTTGGCGGGTCGACCATGCTTGCGGGCCGAGCTCGTGGTCGACCGCGGCCCGCTGGCTGGTCACGTACCGGATGTCCTGGATCGTCTGCTTGGTCTTGAGCACGAGCTCCCGGTCGTTGGCGCCGGCCCTGGCCGCCATGGCGTGGGCCGCTTCTAGTAGCTCGTCGTCTTCGTAGCAACGCCAGGCCAGCCCGACCCGCGCCGCCTCCTCGCCGTCGAGGATCTCGCTGAACAGCACCGCCGCCGCCGTGACTTGCGGCCCGGCGATGTTCTGGAACATCCACGTGTGCCCGCCCCCGGGGTGGATGCCCAGGTTGAGGAAGCGATCGTCGAACCGGGCCGATTTGCCGGCCAGGCGGACATCGCAGATCAGGGCGAGGTTCATACCGGCGCCGACCGCAGCGCCGTTGACTGCGGCGACGGTCGGCAGGGGAGAGCGGCCGACCCGGAGGAACCCCTCGTAGATTGCGAGCAAGCCCTCCTCGGCCGAGTCGCCGAGATGGCTGAGGTCGGCACCGGCGCAGAACGCCGGTGGCTCACCGGTGATCACCAGGGCGTTGATCGAGGTGTCGGCCTCGAGACCGGTTATCGCCTCATCGAGCTGCGCGCACATGTCGAGGTTGACTGCGTTCCGTCGGTCGGGATCGTTCAGGGTGATGGTGCCGACACCGTCGGCTGTTTCGACTCGTACGAGATCCATGGCGAGCAGTCTGGCAGCTCCGCCGATCGAGGCAAAACCTGCAGGTCGGAGTGGGTCCTATGGCTCGACCCCCTCGATCGGGTCTCGGCGATGACCAGGCGCCGTCAGCGCCCTAGCATGGGGAAGATGACTCCCACGGGTGTGAGTTCACGGCCGCGCCTGGTGCTCGCCTCGGCGTCCCCCCGACGGCGGGATCTGCTGGCGACGGTGGGAGTCGAGCCTGAGCTGCAGCCGGCCGACGTCGATGAGACCCCGTTGCCGGGAGAGCGTCCGTGTGAGCTGGTGGCACGCCTGGCTCGGGCCAAGGCCGACACGGTCGCCGGTCGGCTCGACGATCCCAGCGACGCCGGGGCAGCCGTCGTCATCGCCGCCGATACCGTCGTCGCCCTCGGCGAGGAGATCTTCGGCAAGCCGGCCACCGATGCCCAAGCTCGCTCGATGCTGAGCCGACTGTCGGGCCGACCGCACCGGGTGCTCACGGGGGTGGCGGTGGCCGCCAGTGGCCGCACCGAGGTCGACGTCGACGAATCGACCGTCTGGTTCCGTCGCCTCGAGGTCGCCGACATCGACGGCTACGTCGCCAGCGGTGAGCCCCGAGGCAAGGCCGGCGCCTACGCGATCCAGGGCCGAGGGTCCCTATTCGTCGAGCGGATGGACGGATCGTTCCAGGGGGTGGTGGGTCTCCCCCTCCTCACCGTCGACCGACTGTGCCGCTCGCTGGGGTGGCCGCTCGCCACGTGGGCGGTGAACCCGTCGTGACCGACGAGGCGGGCCGACGGCCACGAGGGGCGGATCGCGGGCTGATCGACGAGATCCGTCACCTGCCGGCCGGACCGACCCAGATCCGCAAGATCCTCCAGCGGGGCATCTACCTGACGATCGGCGTCGTCCTGCTGTACGCGATGCAGCAGCAGATCCTGGAGATCCTGTCCTCGGCTGACCGGCTGCGACACATCACGGCAGGGTGGTTCGCGGTGATGGTCCTCTGTGAAGCGCTGAGCTTCATCTGCATGTGGGCCCTGATCAAGCAGATGCTGCCCGACGTCCCCTGGTTCGTGGCCGCCACCAGCCAGCTGGTCTCGAACTCGGTGAGCCGGGTCGTGCCCGGCGGCGCGGCGGTCGGCGGTGCGACGTTGTATCGGATGCTGTCGGTGAGCGGCGTGGCAGCGCCGGAGGCGGCGAGCGCCATGGCTGCCACCGGGATCCTCAGCAACGCGTTGCTGTTCGCTATCCCGACCGTCGCCGGTCTGATGGCCCTGGCCGGGGCGCCGATTCCCGAGCGGCTGCTGCCGGCCGCGATCGCCGGTGCGGTGTTCTTCGCGGTGCTGATGGCGGTCGGGACGGTGGCGATCAGCTTCACCCGGCCCTTGGTCGCCGTCGGTCGGTTCGTTGCCCGGATCGCAACCGTCTGTGGGCGAGTGGTCAGGCGCGACTGGTCCTTCGAGCCGACCCGGGTTGTCGACGAGCGGGATCGGCTCGTCAGCGTTCTTGGGCCTCGCTGGCCCCGGGCGATCGCGGCCGCCGCCGGGAACTGGGCGTTCGACTACCTTGCGCTGATCGCAGCGCTCTATGCAGTCGGGGCCGAGCCGAGGCTCAGCCTCGTCCTGCTCGCCTATGCCGCTGCTGCGGTGCTGGCGATGGTGCCGTTGACACCGGGCGGGGTGGGGTTCGTCGAGGTCGGTCTGTATTCCACCCTGGTGATCTCTGGCATCACTGCCCGCAACGCCGCGGTGGCCACGATCGCCTACCGGATCGTCTCTTGGTGGTTCCCGGTCGTGTGCGGACTGGTGGCCTGGGTGCTGTTCAAGGCCCGCTACCCGTCGCAGCGGCTCCGGGAGCGGGCCACGGTCTCGTCGTCGTCGTCACCACCCTCGTCGTCGTCGTCACCACCCTCGTCGTAGTCGCCGCAGGTTTTCCTTCACTTCGGCGGTGTTGTGGGTCATACTCGTTCCATGAGTGATCTTGACAATGAAAAGATTGAGGCCTCGCCGGCGGGCGACGGGCTCGAGGTCGTGATCATCGGCGGGGGTCTCTGCGGCCTGCTCACCGGTATGCTTCTCGCCGGCGATGGCCACGACGTCCTCGTGCTGGAGCGCGACCCGGCCGAGCCGCCAGCTCAGGCAACCGAGGCCTGGCATGGCTGGGAGCGCCGCAGCATCCGCCAGTTCCACATGGGCCATTTCTTCCTGCCCCGGTTCCGGACCGAGCTCGACGCCCACCTGCCCCGCGTCATCGACGCCCTCGCAGAGGCCGGTGCGATCTCGTTGAACCCGATCCAGTCGATGCCCGAGGAGCTCAGCGGAGGCTGGCGCGACGGAGACGAGCGGTTCGAGGCACTGACCGGCCGGCGGCCGGTCGTCGAGGCCACCGTTGCCGGCTGCGCCGCCGCCACCGATCGGCTGACGATCCGCCGAGGGGTGACTGTCGCCGCCCTGGTCACCAGCCCGATCACTACGGCCGACGGCGCCTCGACCGTCCACGTCGCCGGAATCGAGACCGGCGACGGCGAGGTCATCGCCGCCGACCTCGTCGTCGACGCTGCCGGCCGCAACTCCGGTCTCCCCCGGCTGCTGGCGGCGGCGGGCGCCAAGGCCCCGGTCGACGAGGCCGACGATTCCGGCTTCGTGTACTACGGCCGCACGTTCCGGTCCGACGACGGGTCGACCCCGCCGGCCTTCGGTGGCGGCCTCCAGGCCTACGGCTCGATCTCCACGCTCACGCTGGCCGCCGACAACGGCACGTGGCAGATCGCAATCGTCGCCAGCGGCCGTGATGCCACGATTCGCCGGGCCCGGCACGAGGACGCCTTCGAGAAGCTGTGGCGCTCCTACCCCCTGGTGGCTCACTGGCTCGACGGCGAGCCGCTGTCCGACATCGAGGTCATGGCCAACCTCGAGGATCGGATCCGCCGCTTCGTGGTCGACGGCGTTCCGGTCGCGACCGGCTTGGCCGCCGTCGGAGACTCGTGGGCCTGCACCAACCCATCGGTCGGTCGAGGAGCGTCGATGGCGCTCATGCACGCCGTCGC
>JAOTYQ010000535.1 GCA_029861725.1 Acidimicrobiia bacterium
CGGTCTCCCAGCTCTCGGCGACCGGGGCAACGTCGACAGCGGCCCACGCCTTCGCCCGATCCACCACCGACGCTTCGTGAGGGGTGAGTGCGTCGTCCATCGGGCGAGGCTATACGACGCACCCCCCAGCGCCCCCTAACGCTCGGGCCCTACCGGTGGGGAGGACGGGGGTGGTCGACTCTCTCCTGGGCGGCTACGAGCTCGGCCATGTAGGCGTGGCTGTCCGGCCGGTCGTCGTCGAGGGCGATGAACACGAAGATCGAGACGAGGTTCGCGAGCGCGAAGACGAGGCCGACGACGATTACGCCGAAGCCCGGCGCTCGCGGACCGCCGGACTCGATCGCCCACCAGAGGCTCACCACAGCGACGTAGGACAGCGATACCAGGCCGATCCGGTGCATGGTCTGGCGAACCGCGGTCACGGTGCGCTGGGACCGGGCTGCACCCCGAGGGCCCCGGAAGCCCCCGACATCGGTCAGCAGGAGGCAGTCGTCTAGCTCCGGCTCTGGCCCGGTCTCGACCGAGACCAGCGGCAGTCGTTGGGTCGCTCGCTCGTCGGCGGGGACGCCGTTGGCTCGTGCCCCGGCGGGCAGGGGTGCGTGATCGATGACTTCGCCTCCGACTCCGTTTGGGTCCCGCAGCGAGCGGGGCCGATGGCGACCTACTCCGAGTCGTCGCTCGGCGGGCAGGAGCACCACTCCGTGCGATCGGACGATCCCGACCGGGTCTTGAGCGCGTTTGTCGGATCCGGTCAGCCCGGACCGGAGCCGGCGCGGTCGTCGCTCCCCATCGGGCTCGGGCGCCCGCTGCTACTCGATGTCGAGCGCGTCGCTCACGAGGGCGGCGATGGCACTCCGCTCGCTTCGGGTCAGGGTGACGTGGGCGAACAGCTCGTGACCCCGGAGCGAGGCGATCACCGAGGCGATCCCGTCGCGACGCCCGACCCGCAGGTTGTCGCGCTGGGCGATGTCGTGGGTGAGCACCACCCTGCTGCCGGGCCCGAGCCGGCTGAGGGCGGTGAGCAGCACGCTGCGCTCGAGGTTCTGGGCCTCGTCGATGATCACGAAGACGTCGGTGAGGGTTCGACCACGGATGTAGGTGAGGGGCAGGACCTCGATCAGCTCCTGCCGCTCGATCTCGTCCCTGGCCGTGGGGTTGGCGATCACCTCGAGGGCGTCGCCGACGGCGTCGGTCCACGGCCGCATCTTCTCGTCCTCGTTGCCGGGGAGGAACCCGAGCTCTTGACCGCCGACCGCATACAGCGGGCGGAAGATCATGATCTTGCGGTGGGCCTGGCGTTCGAGGACGGACTCAAGCCCGGCCGCCAGGGCCAGTACCGATTTGCCGGTGCCGGCGGGGCCGCCGACCGACACGATCCCGATCGAGTCGTCGTCGAGCAGGTCGATCGCGATGCGCTGCTCTGCGTTGCGGCCGCGAATGCCGAACACGTGGCGGTCGGTCACGAGCCGGACCTTGCCGTCGGCCTGGACCCGACCGAGGGCTGATTGGCCGTTCCCTTCCAAGATCAGTCCGGTGTGCACGGGGAACTCGGCCGCGTCCGCCACGTCGAGAACGGTGTCGGCGTAGAGACGGTCGATCGTGTCGGCGGTGACGCTCAGCTCGACCAGGCCCCGCCACTCGAGATCGGTGTCGACGTGATGGACGAACTCCTCGGCGGCCAGGCCCACGACGCCGGCCCGGAGCCGCAACGGGAGGTCCTGGGTGACGAGCACGACGCTCTGTCCCTCCTTCTGCAGGTTGAGGGCCACCATCAGGATCCGGTGATCGTTGCCGGTGTCACCCCGCATCGCGAGGGGAATGACGTCTTCGGACCAATGGTTCAGCTCGACCCGAACCGTGCCCCCGTCATCGTTGACGGGGAACGGCTCGGTGAGCCCACCGTGGCGCTCGCGGATCGCCTCCAGCCGCCGGAGCGCGCTCCTGGCGGCCCACCCGAGCTCGGGGTGGTGGCGCTTCGCTTCCAGCTCGGTCAGGACGATGATGGGTAGGACGACGTCGTTGCTGCCGAAGGCCTCCAACGACGTCGGGGCACTCAGGAGTACCGAGGTGTCGAGCACGAAGGTCGTTCGGTTGATGTCAACCACCAGGTTTGCTGTCGGCAGGAACGGTCAGGACTTCAGGTCGACCTCGACAGAAGGTACGGACATCGCTCACCCGTCGTACGAGGTCATCCTTCGTCATGCGTCCCTCAGTATGGACCAGATTCGTTCCGGACCCCAGTCATTGACCCGGATTGCCGTCACTGTCCGTGGCCACACGCACGACCCCGTCGGCAATCAGCCGGTCGAGGTCGGCGTCGCTGTAGCCGGCTTCGGTCAGGACCGCGCGGGTGTCGACCCCGAGCGACGGGGCCGGTCCTGCAGGACCGACCTCCGCGGTGTGAAACCGGACCGGGCTCGCCACCGTGCGGTACTGCCCGATGTCGTCGTGATGCAGGTCGGGGAACATTCCGAGGGCCTCGGTCTGGGGATCGACCACTACCTCGTGCAGCCCGAGCACCGGCCCCCAGATGATCCCGACCTCGTCGAAGATCGCGCCCCACTCGTCGCGCGACTTGGCCGCCAGGGCTTCGTCGATCCCGGCGACGATCTCGGGCATATTGCGGAACCGTCCCCTGACGTCGGCGAACCGCTCGTCTTCCAGGAGGTGGTCGAGGCCGATCGTCTTGCACAGCAACGGCCACGCAGCGTCCTCCGGCATGTTGAGCACCACCCACCGGCCATCGCCGCAGGGGTAGCGGTTGGCGGTAGCCACGATCATGTTCTCACGGGCTCGGGGCCGGAGCGCTCGACCGTCGACGGCGGTGACCGAGTAGTCGGTGGCCTGGGTCCACACCGCGGTCTCGTAGAGCGACGTCTCGACGATCTGCCCTTCGCCGGTCCGCTCGGCCAACCGGAGCGCAGCCAGGATGGTGCCGACGAGGGCCAAGCCGGTCGTGTAGTCACCCTGGGCCGGTCGCGCCATCGGGACCACGCCATCCTCGCCCTCACGCATCGCGTCGTAAAGGCCCGACCGACCGAAGAAGGCCGTCACGTCGTACCCGGGGCGCCACGCGTCGGGCCCGGTCGTGCCATACCCGGTCAGCGTGGCGTGGACCAGGGAGGGGTTGACGGTCAGCAGCGTCACCGGGTCGAGGCCGAACCGCTCCTGCCGCCGGGTGAGCAGGTTGCAGAGAAACACCGCCGCTGTCGAGCAGAGCCGGTGGACGACATCCCGTCCGGCGTCGGTGTCGAGCGCCACCGCGATCGACCGCTTGCCCCGATTGGCCACGTCGAACTGATAGTCGAAGCTCGATCGGGCCGGGTCAGCATCGTCGGGCAGGCGGACCGAGCGGGTCAGGCCCCGCATCGGATCCCCCGACAGCGGCTCGACCTTGAGCACGTGTGCGCCGAGATCGGCCAGGATCGCAGCGGCGCTGGGGGCCGCCATCCAGTTGTCGACTTCGACGACGGTCACGTCGTCGAGGGGTCTCGCTGCGGTCACGCTCGGCCTTCCGGTTCGATCGGCTCCGGCCAGGATGTTCCCTGCCCGCTCCGCCGTCCAGTCGAGACCGTTGGAGCGGCGCCGCCTCGATGGTCCAAGACCGACTCGACGGGAACCCGAAGACGATTCGGGGCCGTTGGCCTGGCCACGGAGGGCTGTCGATCGTAATCTGCATGGTCCGGGTCGCCCGCTCTGCTGTTCGGGGCGCACCGGCGTGGCCTGCGTATTCAAACTCTGGAATGGGGAACCCCGTGAACCTGGGCAGCCTGCTCGACCTACCGTCCATGATCGTGCCCGATTCGATGGTCCTCATCGACACGACGGCATCCAACGGGCCCCGGGAGGTCACCTACGAGGAGCTGCGGGCCGCGGTGTCGCAGACGGCCGGCCTCCTGACCTCGCTCGGTGTCGAGCCCGGCGACCGGGTCGGTCTCTTCGCCACCAACTCCTGTGCCGCCCTGGAAGGCCTGTTCGCGGCATCGGCGGTCGGGGCGACGATCGTGCCGATGAACTATCGGGCGGCCGACGAGGAGGTGACCCACCTGCTGGCCGACTCCGGGTCGAAGGTGCTGTTCGCCGAGACCCGCTACCGCGAGCTGATCGAGCGGTGCCGACCCGATACGCTCGACGAGATCGTCTACCTCGACGACGACTACGCCGCCCGCCGCGACGCCGCCGAGGAGTGGCCGCTCATGGCCGAGGTCGAGGACGACGAGCTGGCCGCCCTCCTGTACACCTCAGGCACGACCTCGCTCCCGAAGGGCGTCAAGCTCAACCATGGCGCG
>JAOTYQ010000068.1 GCA_029861725.1 Acidimicrobiia bacterium
CCTGCTGCAGGGCCGCCCACAACCTGAAGGACCGGCCTACGAGCTCGCCGACGAGGCCCGCCGGTTCCTCCTCCCCGGCTCGGCCGACTACGTCGGCAACCTGGTCCTCCACATCACCAACTACTGGCATACGTGGGGCAACCTCGACCGCCTCGTCCTCGAGGGCCGGACCGAGTTGCCCTTTCACAACAGGTACACCGGTGAGGCGGAGTACTGGAGCGACTACATGGCCGGCCAGCACGACCGGGCTGTGGCCGGGCAGGGTCACCACCTGGCTCAGGCCGTCGACCTCTCCGAACGCGAGCTCCTGCTCGACCTCGGCGGGGGTGCCGGCAGCTATAGCATCGTTCTCTGCGAGGCCAACCCCGAGCTACGGGCCGTCGTGATCGATGCCCCCGAGCCGCTGGCCATCGCCGAGCCCCTGGTGGCCGAGGCCGAGCTCGAGGACCGCATCGAGCTCTTGGCCGGTGACCTGTTCGACCCCGACCTCTACGCAGATCTTCCCGATGGTGCCGACGCCGCCCTGATCTCGGGCGTGGTCCTCATCAAGCCGGAGGCCGCGTGTCGGACCCTGTTCGGGCTGGCCCACGCCATGCTCGATGAGTCGGGCTTGATGATCGTCCAGGACTTCATGCGGCTCGACGAGAGCCCCCGACGCCGCTTTCTCGACACGATGATGGACCTGTTCGTCCTCATCGGCTTCGACCCCGGCTCCGCCGACCGGCCTGGCGAGGTCTACGAGGCCTGGTTGGCCGACGCCGGCTTCGTCGACATCTCCGGGATCCCGCTGCCTACCCAGCTGGCGGTCATCACCGCCGAGAAGCCGCCCACTGTCGGCTGACCGCTCGCCCACACGCAACTTGGTCCTGAGCTACCAGCCAACAATGAGCCAGCTGACGTCGGACTCAATGTCTTTGCCGACCGGTCGCCCTTGTAGCCTCGGGCTCGGGGGGAGGAGGGGACCCGATGACAGATCTCGACTTCGCCATCGTCGACGCCGACAACCACTACTACGAGCGCGACGATTGCTTCACCCGCCATATCGAGGCTCGCTTCGCTGATCGAGCGGTGAACATCCGCCGGCCCCGGCCCGATCCTGATTCCATCGGCCAAGACGCCGACGGTCCACACCCCTACGGCACGGTTCACATAGGCGACAGGCGCCTGAAGTACTTCACCGCAACGCCTTCGGACGCCACCGGTCGACCAGGGGCGTTACAGACCTACTTCAAGGGGGCCTCGGGCAAGGGAGACGCCCTGCTGGCCCAGGGCCTGATCTCCGCCGACGACATCCCCGCCTCGCAGGATCGGACGCTACGGCTACGGCTGATGGACACCCAAGGAGTCGAGGCGGCGCTGCTGTTCCCGACCCTGGCCGTCGGTATCGAGCACGAGCTCCGCCATGACGCCCCTGCGCTGTTCGCCAATCTGCGCTCGTTCAATCGGTGGCTGGAGGAGGACTGGACCTACGGCCACAACGGGCGGACGATCGGCGTGCCCCTGCTGTCGTTGCTCGACATCAACCTCGCTGTCGTCGAGCTGGATCGGGTGCTCGATGCTGGAGCGAAGGCGATCTATCTCAAGGCCGGTCCCATCCCCGGGCGGTCCCCGGCCGACCCGAGCCACGATCCATTCTGGGCCCGTTGCGAGGAGGCGGCCGTCCCGGTCCTGTTCCATCTCGGCAACCCCGGGCTGACCGAGTTCTACTCCGCGCTGTGGGGTGAGCGGCCGAACCCGCCCAGTCACCGGCTGAGCCCGTTTCAGCGCCTCACGAGCTTCACCGAGCGAACGATCACCGACACCCTGGCCGCCCTCATCTTCCACAACCTGTTCGGACGCTTTCCCAACCTGTCGGTGGCCAGCATCGAACACGGCGGTGACTGGGTGCCGAGTCTGCTGCGGAAGATGGACCGGGCGGTGAAGATGACCGGACCGAAGGACTGGCTGTTCGGTCCGATCGCTGATCGCCCCAGCGAGGTGTTCCGGCGTCACATCAAGGTCAACCCGTTTCCCGAGGAGAAGGTGCAGCCACTGGCCGCCGCGATAGGCATCGAGAATGTCCTCGGTGGCTCGGACTGGCCCCACCCGGAGGGCACGGCATCGCCCGCCGACCTGGTCCAGCTCATGCCCGACCTGAGCGATACCGAGCTGCGGGCGGTGCTCCGAGACAACACCGCCTCGCTCATCAGGCTCTGAGAGATGCGGTGACGTCGACCTCGTAGCAGGATCTACCCACAGCCGGAAGGCCCTCCCATGACAGCGCGAAGAATCACGGGGCGAGACACCGCTCGGCAACCAACGACTCAACACGACACGGTTCACTTGGACGAGCTCGATCCAATGGCCCCGCCGGAGCGGCCGCTGCGAGATCTGACGGCGGGGGAGGTCGAGCGCTTCGTGCGGGAATGCGTTATCCATGTCTCCGGCGTGCTCTCGCCCCGATGGGTCCAGCGTCTGGCCGACGCAGTGGACTCCCAGACAAGAGCGACCGGGCTGCAGAGCATGAAAGCCAACGCCTGGCACACCGATGAGCAGATGCACCGCATCATCATGAACTGTCCCGTGGCCCACCTGGCCCAGCAAGCCCTCAACGGTCTGTCACCAGCGTCGGATCGCGAGCCCGGCGGCGAGCTGAAGCCGGTCCGCTTCTTCTACGACCAGATGTTCGTGAAGCACCCCCACACCGAGGACACAGAGGACGGGGCCGGCCCGCTCACCGACGCCCAAGGCCACCTCGGGAACACCCCCTGGCACCACGACATCACCTTCTGGCCCGTCATCGGGGACCAGATCGTCAGCATCTGGATCGCCCTCGACCGGACCAACCTGCACAACGGTGCACTCGAGTTCGTGCCCGGCAGCAGTAGCTTCGACGACCGGTTCCAGGCCGTCGGCGTCGGCAATGAGGGCCGTCTCCCCTTCTCCTCCGACCGGCTGAAGGCGCTGCCGGCGATCAACTCGGCGACCACCGGTGAGACCGACGGCGATCTGACCGCCATCTCGTTCGACATGGAGGCGGGGGATGTCTTGATCTTCGACGCCACCATCCTGCATGGCGCCCCGCCGAACCTCTCGTCGCGTCCGCGGCGAGGCCTCGCGCTGCGCTACCTGGGCAGCGACGTCGTGTTCGACGACGACAAGTACGGCGAGCGGACGTCGATGGCTCCGTTCGACTGCTACGACGAATCGCGATCGAACGGCGACCAGGTCGCGGGCTACGCCTACCCCCAGGTCCTGCCGCACAAGATCCGGGCCGAAGTGGAGGCCAGGCTGGAGGGGCCAATCATCCCCAGTCGGGCGAAGATGCAGCGGTGGCGCAGCCGCGCCGAGGCGGCCTCGACCGCCGCTTCGACGGGCCAGGAGCTTCGGTGAAAGCAGCTCCCCGTTCGTTCGGACCCGGGCGCCGGACTCGCCGGTCGGCCTGACCGGTTCGCCCGGTGCGGGACCCGCTGTCTCGCGGAGCTGACGCTCGACTTTCCCGAGCAGGGCGGATCCACTGGAATGCTAGGCGTGAGACTGTTGCACACGGCCATCAGGAATGCTGGTCACCAGCGGGACCGTTGGGAGAAGGACGTTGAGACATGGTGACTGACAAACTCGCCCAGCGCACGAGGTTGCCCGGCACACCCGACCCGATGCACACCTGGCCGGGAGCCAACGGGATGGTCATCGCTGGTGACGTCTGGGGACCGGTCGACGGTCCGCTGGTGATCCTCCAGCACGGCGGCGGTCAGACCCGCCATGCATGGAAAGCCGCCGGTGAACGTCTCGGCCAAGCCGGCTACCGGGCCGTGGCCATCGACGCCCGGGGCCACGGTGACTCCTCCTGGTCGCCAAGCGGCAGCTACGAGCAAGCCGACATGGTGGCCGACCTGGTGGCCGTTGTCGATGCCCTCGGCGGTCATCGACCGGTGCTGGTCGGCGCATCCATGGGTGGCGGCGTCAGCCTGCACGCCTGCGGCGAGGACCGCGTAGACGCGACCGCGCTGGTGCTGGTGGACATCGCCCCGCGCATCGAACCCGACGGGGCCGGCCGCATCATGGACTTCATGCTCCAAGCGCCCGACGGGTTCGACAGCCTCCAGCAGGTGGCCGATGCCATCGCCAACTACCAGCCCCACCGGACACGCCCCCGCAAGCTCGACGGCCTGGCCAAGAACGTGCGTTTGGGGGACAACGGCCGCTACTACTGGCACTGGGACCCGGCCTTCATGAGCCGCAAACGAGAACTGGAGAAGCGCACGGCCCATCTCGAAGCGTGTGCCCGACGCCTGACCCTGCCCACGCTCCTGGTCCGTGGGGGGCTCTCCGACATCTTGAGCATGGAGGGAGCGCAGAGCTTCCTCGAGCTGTGCTCTCACGCCGATTTCGTGAACGTCACCGACGCGGCTCACATGGTGGCCGGGGACCGCAACGACATCTTCAGCGACTGCGTCATCGAGTTCCTCAGCCGGACCGTGCCCGTCGGCGGTGAACCGACCCAACCTCCGCACGTGCTCCACCCGCACCACGAGGGCCCGCCCGGTGGCCTCACCGATGTCCCATGAACTAGGAGTCAGTTGGGCTACCGCCAGAACCCGATGAGCCACTGTCGACGGGGCCCGGATTGCGCCAACCGGCGAGTCCTCGATGCGGCGGGACCGTCGGGGTTCCCAACTGCCGATCGAGATCTGCCTCGAAGGTGTCCACCCAGAGCTGTGTGCTGTGCCTGAGCGGCGACATCTTCCGCCTCGCTAGCGGCCGCTGGCCCGACATCGTGTCACCTAGGCGATGTCGATGCCGCCGTAGTCGTCGCCGGTCACCTCGTCCAGCTTGCGCCAGTAGCGGGGGCCGCCACCGTTGTAGACGAAGTATCGGGTCTTGCCGTGCTCGTGCCCGTCGACGTTCGAGTTGTAGCCGGTGAACCAGCTCTTGGCGTTGCGCATGAGCATCATCGAGTACATCTCGCGCATGTGGCTCGACCACGCCTCCTCGGCGTCCTCGGTCGGCTGGAACCGGGTGTGGCCGTGCTCGTTCAGGTAGGTGAGGAAGTCGGTCACCCAGTCGACGCCCTTCTCGATCCCGCGGGGGAAGTTCGACGATGCCGAGCCGCTCTGCGGGCCGGCGAGCATGACCAGGTTCGGGAAGCCGTGGATCATGAGACCGAAGAAGGTGGACGGCCCATCGGCCCACTTGTCGGCCAGCCGGTGACCACCCACCCCGCGGATGTCGATGCGGTCGTAGGCGCCGGTCATCGCGTCGAAGCCGGTGGCGTACACGATGATGTCGAGCTCGACGTGCTCCGCCGTGGTGCGGATTCCGCTCTCGGTGATGCACTCGATCGGGGTCTCGCTGAGGTCGACCAGGCGGACGTTGTCGCGGTTGTAGGTCTCGAAGTAGTTCGTCTCGAGCGGCACCCGCTGCACCCCGAACCCATGGTCCTTCGGGATCAGCTTCTCGGCCAGCTCGGGGTCGTCCACCCGGTCCCGGATCTTGTCGGCAATGAAGGCGGACAGCTCGGCGTTCGCCTCCTCGTCCATGAACGTCTCGCGGAAGTTGCCGAGCCAGATCCCGAAGCCGGGCATCGCGTAGAGCTCCTCCCAGTACGCCCGCCGCTCCTCGGGGGAGAAGTTGGTGAACCCCCGGCGGTCCGGCTCGTGCTCGAACCCACCGGGGGTGCGGCTGCAGCGCTCGAAGATCTCGTCGTAGCGGCTGCGGATCTCGGCCATCTCAGCGTCGCCGATCGGACCGTTGTGCAGCGGCGCGGCCCAGTTCGGCCGGCGCTGGAAGACGGTGAGCTGCTCGGCCTGCTCGGCCACGACCGGAATCAACTGGACTGCGGTGGCGCCGGTGCCGACCACCCCCACCCGTTTGCCGGCCAGCTCCACCGGCTCGTGGGGCCAGTAGTAGGTGTGCCACGACTGGCCCTGGAAGGTGTCGACACCGGGGTAGCGGGGTGGGGTCGCAGCCGAGAGCAGACCGAGGGCGGTGATGAGGAATCGGGTGGTGATGGTCCGGCCGTCCTCCAGTGTCACCGTCCACAAGCCGTGGTCGTCGTCGTAGTGCGCTGCGGTGACGACGGCCTCGAACTGCATGTGGCGGCGGAGGTCGAACTTGTCAGCGACGTATGACAGGTAGCGGTAGTTCTCCGGTTGGCTGGAGAATCGCTCCTTCCAGTGCCACTCGTCGAGGAGCTCCTGTGACCACGAGTACCCGTAGGTGTAGCTCTCCGAGTCGAATCGGCAGCCGGGGTAGCGGTTCCAGTACCAGGTGCCCCCGAGGTCGCCGCCCGCTTCGAGCACGGTGGCCCGGAAACCAAGATCGACGAGCCGCTTGATCTGGTAGATCCCGGCAACGCCAGCTCCGATCACGATGGCGTCGTAGTCCAACGCAACCGCGACAGACCCTCCATCAACCCGGACCCCTTGCTCGGTCATGGGGCACCCCCTCCTCGCTCATCGACGATGCCAGGCGATGGCGGGACCCTACCAACCGGCCTCGTCTCGATACGAATCACACTGAAGCAGCACGAACCCATCGGGAACTGCTCGACGACCACAGGTACAGCCCCGTTTCCCAGGCCGATTCAGGCCGGGGTTATCAGTTGGGTTCCCAGCGCCTCGTGCCTATCTTCCTCGCGAGGTCCCGCTGACTCACCCCGCCTCTTCCCGAGGGTCGCGGATCTCCTCGCCGTCCGGACCGGGTTGCGTCATCTCCTCGATGCGCTCGCGGCAGGTGGGCATCACCTCGGTCACGACCTCCATGCATCCTCCTTCTCGTCGTCGGACGTCTCGCTCGATCGGGCCACGAGGTGCAGCATCTCCCGGGCCACCATCGGCGCGGCGTTCTGGTTCTGGCCGGTGACCAGGTTGCCGTCGACCACCCAGTGGTTGGCCAGCGGGTCCCGGAACCGGGTGGCGCACTCGAACTCGGCCCCGGCCCGCCGCAGCTCGGTCTCGGGATGGTGCGGGGTCGACGAGATGCCGAGCTCCCGGACCTGTTTGTCGGTGACAGCGGTGACCCGCCGACCCTCGACCAGCGGTCGCCCGTCGGAGGTTCGGGCCCGGAGCAGGCCGAGCGGGCCGTGGCACACCCCACCGATGACCTCACCCGCCTCGTTGGCCTCGGTGACCAGCCGGCCCAGCTCGTCGGAGAACCCGAGATCGAACGCTGCGCCCCAACCCCCGGCCAAGTACACGATGTCGTAGTCGGCACCGTCGAGCTCGGCCACCGGGAGTGAGTCGGTGACCTTGCTCCGCAGTTCGTCGTCGGCCAAGAAGCGGTCGTCAGCCGAGGTCCGGACCACCGACCTGACCGACTGGGGGTCGACCGGGATCGTTCCGCCTACAGGGCTGGCGACGTCGACGGTCATCCCGGCATCGAGGAAGGCGTAGTAGGGCACGGTCAGCTCGCTGGCGAAGACCCCGGTCGGTTTGCCGATGTCGAGGACGCCGTGGTTGGTGGCAACGACCAGGGCCCGCCGGCCCAACAGGTCGACGTCGATAGGTTCGGTGTCCTCGGGGTGCAGTCCCAGGCGTCGGAGCCCGGCTCGGAGGGCTCGGGCTGGTGGTGGTGCGGTCTTGGTCATGGGTCCTCCGGTCGGTGTGAGGGTGGCGTAGGGCCAGGGCCGGTTGCGAGCCGGGACGGCGGCAGCGCGCTGGGCGGCCAGTCTCTCGGCCAGGTGGGCGAACACTAGGACGGCGTCGGGGTCGGGCCAGCGGTTGTCGGCCTCGATCGGGTCGGTGTCGAGGTCGTAGAGCTCCCATTGGTCTGGGAGCGCTTCGGTGCGGTAGCAGGGGCCCGCTGGCCCGGTGGCGGCTAGGTGCCGGATCCCGGGCTCGGTCCAGGTGGCGGGGTCGTCGAAGCTGCGCACGATCTTCCATAGCCGACCCCCGCCGCCCGTGGCCTCGGCGTCGGCCACCCGGGCGACCAGGCCCTCGTGGTTGGCGGCCACGTGGGCCGGCACCTGGATGCGGAGCGGGAGGGGTGGGTGGTCCACCCGTCCGAGCCGGCGAGCCATCCCGCTGGCGCCCGAGTCACCTTCCGGCATGTTGTCCCGGGTCAGCAGGTAGACGGCCCGGGTCGGGTCGGCCGGAGCTCCGTCGACCAGGGGCATCAGGTCCCGACCAGGCAGGGGATGCAACTCGGTGAACGACTGCCGCAGCTGCTCTTGAACCGGGCCCGCATCGATCCTGGCCGCACCCAAGAGGGTGGGAACGAGATCGACGTGCGAGGTCGGCTCGTCGATCCGGCCGGCTGCGGTGGTCGAGGCCCCGACCCGGGCGACGACGAAGGGAACGCGGGTGGCCTCGTCGTAGAGGTTGAACCACTTCTGGTGCAGGCCGCCGTGGGCCCCCAGCAGCTCACCGTGGTCAGCGGTCCGGACCAGCACCGCCCCCGTCGAACCGCCGTCGGTCACCGATCGGGTCACCGCCTGGCGGACCCGATCGAGGGGGCCGTCGACGTCGGTGTGGAGCCGGTAGTAGAGGGCGCGGTAGGCCTGGGCCTTGGACCGGTAGACCCGCTCGATCAGGGGGGCCGGACCGTAGGTCGAGGGGTAGGAGGCCCGGTAGGCGATCTGGGCCGCCGGCTTGGTCGACAGGTCCTCGTCGTCGGTGGGCGACCGCGGCACCGGTGGTGGTTCGAGGTCGGACGGCGGTAGCGGACTCCCCCGCCGCAGCCACATGGGGGCGAACACGATGTCGTGGGGGTTGACGAAGCTGGCCACGAGCAGGAACGGTCGCTGTGCCTCGGCGTCGCCGTTGCGCCGACGGCGGTATCGGTCGTCCAGCCAGGCCACCACCCGGTCAGCCAGCAACGGATCCCGGACGAAACCGGTGTTGGCCGGAGACGGACCGTGGGGCTCGGGGCCGACCCAGCCCGAGAACCCGAAGGGATTCAGCGGATCGGCGTCGAGGTAGGCCCGGACCGCGGCGGGGTCGACCACGCCGTCGTCGTCGTTGGTGGCGACCGACCGCCCTGTCGCCGGGTCGACGAGGTCGGCGTGGCTCAGGTGCCACTTGCCGTCGTAGTGGGTGTCGTAGCCCGCGGCCCGGAACCAGTGGCCCAGCGTCGGTACCTCCCCGGGGCGGAGCCAGCGCATCCGGGAGTCGTCGTGCATCTTGCCCAGGCCGTCGGTCTGGGTCACGCCGTGGACATCGGGGTAGTGGCCAGTGAACATCGTTGGCCGGCTCGGCACGCAGGCCAGCGAACCGGTGTAGTGGCGGTGGAACGAGACGCCGTTGTCCTCGAACCACTGGGCCCCGGGCAGGGCCCGGCGGCGCCACTCGGTCAGCCCATCCGGCTCGTACGGCGGGGCCGCCCGCTCCTGGTCCGTGACGATGACGATCACATCGGGAGGGACATCTGGGCGCACGTCTGGTCGTTCGACGGTCACGATGCCAGCTCCCGCCGGCCCTCGACCGCACCCTCCAGGCCGGTCAGCAGCTCGTCGGCGGCCGAGGCCAATCGTCGACCGACGGCCCGGGCGACCAGCCGCTGAGGGGGCCGGGGGCCGGCCTCGATCCGT
Organism: Acidimicrobiia bacterium; assembly: GCA_029861725.1. Classification (GTDB taxonomy): domain Bacteria; phylum Actinomycetota; class Acidimicrobiia; order Acidimicrobiales; family SZUA-35; genus CADEDH01. The sequence continues at coordinate 9,509 of JAOTYQ010000068.1, forward strand.
GTCGACAACGACACGCGGGCACCGCCATCGGCCGGCTCGATCGTCCACCGGTTGACGACCGAGCCCAGGACCGGAGGGAGGCCCTCGATCGTGTAGATCAACCTCGACGGCGGCACCCACTCGGTCACCCGCTCGACCAGGGTGGTGCGTCCGGTCTGGATCCGCCGCACGGTCCCCTCCCCCTCGGTCTGGTCGCTCATGAGACAGGAGTGGTCGACGCTCGCGGCCCAGCGGGCGATGGCCCCGAAGTCGGCCAGCCCCGCCCAGACCTCGTCGACGTCGGCCGCGACGGTCCGGGTGCGGGCGACGTCGGCCATGTCAGCGCCCGATGAGGTCGACGAGGATCCGGGCCAGCTCCGGACCGGCGTCCTCCTGGAGAAAGTGGCCGGCCCCCTCGATGGTGGTGTGAGGCTGGCCCTCGGTGCCGGGCACCCGGGCCAGGAACGCGGCGTCGCCACCCTTGGTCACCGGGTCCTGATCGCTGAAGCAGCACAGGAACGGCTTGTCGAACTCCTTCAGCACCTCCCATGCCGCCTTGTTGGCCGGGGCCTCGGGGTCGTCGGGCGAGGTCGGCACGTAGCTGGGCCAGATCCGGGCCCCGACCTTGTAGGTGTCGTCGGGGAAAGGGGCGTCGTAGGCCGCGATCACCTCCGGCGACAGCTCGGTGGTGGTGCCGCCGTCGACGATGCTGCCGACCGGGAACACCGGGGTGGTCTGGGAGAACTTCTGCCACTGCATGAATGCGTCCGACGGTGCGCGGGAGCCGTCGGGCAGACCGGTGTTGCCCACCGCCACCCGGGCGAACCGGTCGGGCTGGGCAGCGACCAGTCGGAGACCGATGAGGCCGCCCCAGTCCTGGCCGAAGAACGTGATGTCGCTGAGGTCGAGCACGTCGAACACCAGGCTCGACATCCAGGCCACGTGGCGGGCGTAGCTGTAGTCGGTCGGCTCGGTCGGCTTGTCGCTACGGCCGAAGCCGACCTGGTCTGGCACGACGACCCGATGGCCGGCCTCGACCACGGGCGGGATCACGTGGCGGTAGAGGTAGCTCCACGCCGGCTCACCGTGGAGCAACAGCACCGGCGCCGCCGACGCGTCGCCCTCGTCGAGATAGTGGACCCGCAAGGTGCCGCCTTCTGCGTCGGGGATCTCGGCGTAGCGTGGTTCGAAACCGAATCCGGGCAGGTCGGCGAACCGGTCGTCGGGCGTGCGTACGGTCTGCATCAGGAGTCCTTTCGGAGGGCGGCTACAGCGGAAGGGTCCGTGGCGGACGGGGCAAGGTGTTCGAGCCGGGCGGTGAACCCGAGGTAGTCCCAGACGAGGAGCTCACCGTCCCGCCGGCGACGCACCTCGATGTCCATCCCTTGCGGTCGGAGGACGTGGACGCCGTCCTCGTAGCTGGCCACCACGTGGATCTCGGTGCTCTTGTCGAACTCGGCCACGTCGTGGACGCCCCGCTCGACGGTCCCATCGCAACGCATGTCGTGGATGATCCCGCCCCCAGTCACCACCACCCGGTCGCCCCGTTGCTCGATTCGCTGTACGTGGCCGAGGGCCGGATGACCGAGCGCCACCTCACCGTCCACCAGCACCTCGACGGTGCGCCAGTAGCCGTCTAGGTCGGGGGCGCCGTCGGCCCGGGGCTCGGTGCAGCCGGCCAGGATCGGCGGCGGCCACTCAGTCCACCCGCGAGGCGGGGTGAATGCCACCGGGACGGTGTCTATGGTTTGTTGCCGGTTCATTGGCGGGACATCTCCGTTCTGGCGCTGGTTTCGGTGTCGGCCGGCGACCGGGCGCCGAGGGCGATCTCGAGCCCCAGGGGTAGTTGATCCTCGTCGGGCGACTCGACGATGCCGTTGAAGAACTTCATCTCGTGCATGACCCCGAACGGGCCGCCCTCTTGGGACGCCCCGTTGTCGGCCAGGACGACCAGGATGGTGTTGTCGAGCTGGCCCAGGTCCGCCAGGCCGTCGACCAGGCGGCCGATCTGGTCGTCGGTGTGGTCGAGGAAGGCAGCGAACGCCTCTTGGAGGCGGCAGGCCAAGCGGCGGTGGTTCTCCGGCAGATCATCCCAGGCCTCCACCCCGGGGCTGCGGGGAGCGAGCCTCGTACCTCCGGGGATGACCCCGCGCTCGAGTTGGCGCTCGTACCACCGTTGGCGGACGACGTCCCATCCCTCGTCGTAGCGGCCCCGGTCCAGATAGGCGATCGGGGCCTGGTGGGGGCGTGGGTGGCCCCGAACGGGAGGTAAGCGAGGAACGGGCGGTCGGGCCTGATGCCCTTCGAGTCGTTGATCATCCGAAGCAGCTGGTCGACCAGGTCCTCACTCACGTGGTAGCCCTCGTCGGGGCCGGCCGGGGGATCGACATGGTGATTGTCGATGACCAGGTCGGGGTGGAACTGATCGGTCTCCCCTTCCAGGAACCCGTAGAACCGGTCGAACCCCCGCCCGAGAGGCCACTGATCGAAGGGGCCGGCGGCCGAGATGTCCTGGGTCGGGGCCAGGTGCCACTTCCCGGTACAGAAGGTGGCGTAGCCCTTGGCCCCCAGCACCTCGGCGACGGTGGCGGCGTGGTCGGAGATGTGGCCTCGTTGATGAGGGAAGCCGGTGTTGTGGTTGGAGACCGAGCGCATCCCCACCGCGTGCTGCGACCTCCCGGTCAGCAGCGAGGCCCGGGTCGGCGAGCACAGCGGCGTCACGTGGAAGTTGCTGAACTGGAGCCCATTGGCGGCCAGGGCGTCGACGTTGGTCGTGTCGATGTCGGACCCGTAGCAGCCGAACTGGGCGAACCCGGTGTCGTCGAGCAGCACGATGACGACGTTCGGGGCGTCCTCCCCGGGATGGGGTGCGACCTCGAACGACGGCTGCGAGTCGGCCAGCGTCCGACCGATCCGACCCTCGAAGCTCGGTACTGAAATGATGCCGTCGGCCATTGCCTGCCTCCCCTGTCAGATGGTGATGGTGGTCAGATCGTCGCCGATCACGATCTCGCCGTCGAAGTGCTCGGCGGCTTGGGCCACCCACTCCGGGTACTGCTCGACGGTCGGAGCCGGGACCATGTGGGTGAGGACCAGGCGCTTGGCGCCAACCCGGGCCGCATGTGGATCGGGCTCCGCACGGTGGAGAGGGCGGTCATGGCGATCAGGACCCAGAACGAGGCCCGGGCGCCCTGATACCCGTCGTCGGGCTGGTCCAGGAGGAAATGGAGTTGTCGAATGGCTGCTCGCTCTCACGGTAGGTAGCGGCTGGCGCCGGCCAGCAGCTCGGCCGCCTCGGCGGCCATGGAACGGACCACCTCGGCCGCCGAAACGACCTCCTCGATCAAGCCGGCGATGTTGCCGGCCCCGTTCATGCTGACGCCCTCCCGACCACCCTGGTCAGTGGCCATTCCTCCGAGGGTCATGGCCGCCAGCACCGGCTGGAGGGGCATGGGCAGGGGATCCACGTCGGCCTCCTCCCAAGCCTGGGTCCAGTCGTTGGGGAGCATCCGGAACCGCTTGCCGGTGTAGGCCCGGCTGATCACCGGCGACTGGTCGGCCGCGGCCACGATCCCGGCCTTCTGCCAGCCGGCGATCCCGGCCTCCTCGGTGGCCAGGAACCTCGTGCCGACCCACACTGCCTCGCATCCCATGAGCAGGGCGGCCGCCATCCCCCTCCCGTCCCCGATGCCGCCGGCTGCCACCACCGGCACGTCGACCGCGTCGAGGACCTGGGGCAGCAAGGCCATGGTCCCCACGTGTCCGGTGTGACCACCGCCCTCGGTGCCCTGGGCGATGACCACGTCGGCCCCGTCCTTGACCACCGCCACGGCCTGCTTGGTGCTGCCGACGATCGAGATCACCGTGGCCCCGGCCTCGTGGAACCGGTCGGCCACGAACCCCGGGGAGCCCAGGGCGCCGACGAACACCGGCACCCCCTCTTCGAGGATCACCTCGACCTGGGCCTCGGCGTCGGTGCCGAGCGCGTTGCGGTCGGCGAGCGGCTCGTCCGCAGCCTCGACGCCGAGGTCGGCGGCGATCCGAGCGGCGGTGGCCCGGTGCTCATCGGGGATGAGCGCGGCCACGTCGCGGACCGAGGCGCCGCCCTGGTCGATACGGGCCGGGAGGATGAGGTCGACCCCGAACGGGCGGTCGGTCAGGTCCCGGGTGCGGCGGACCACCGAACGCACCTCGTCGGTCGACATAGAGGTACACCCGAGGACGCCGAGGCCGCCGGCGTTGGACACCGCGGCCACCAGGTCGGGGCCGGCGATGGGACCCATGCCGGCCGAAATGATCGGGACCTCGATGCCGAGCTGGTCGCACAATGGCGTGTGCGGCAGCCCGACGCGTTGCTGTGAGCTCATCGGTCTCCTCCCAGGAGGCTGCATAGTCCGGCCCGAAGGGCGGCGACCGCCTCGGCCACCGACAACTGCCGGTGACGCCGCAACAGGTCGATCGAGTCGAGCTGCGTCAACACGTCACCGGCCGCTACCACCGCATCCCGCTCAACCCCCTTCAAGCTCGACAGCTCGGGGGCGAACTGGCGCTCGAACTGGGCCCTCAGGTCGGTGCGATTGCGAGCCAATTCGTCCCGCATCCGGGGGTGCCGGGGGGCGTTGTGAACCGTGGCCCGGTAGGCCGCCCCCACCCCCTCGTAGAGCCGTAGCCGCATGGTCACGAAGTCCTCGACTCGCTTGGCCAGCGAACCTCGGCCGATCGACGGGAGGTGAGCCAACGGCTCCGATAGCTCGCGATGGCGCTTGATCGCCGCATCGTGCAACTCGGCCGGGTCCGCGAAGTAGCGGTAGATCGAGCGCACCGACAGACCCGAGCGCTTCGAGATCTGCTCGACCGTCGGGAACAGCTCACCCTCGGTGAACAGCTCGATGACGATGTCCAGCACTGCGTTGACGTTCCGCTCCCGACGAGCGGCCCGGCCGTCGACCTGCTCACCGGCCCGTTCCTCGGATTCGTCGATCGTGATCACGAGGCCACGATATCTAATGCCGGTCTATCTGGCAATTACACACAGAGTCGGCTCTCACCAGGACCGGGGTGCCGCAGAAGCCCAGCGCCCACCGAGGGTATGCCGCGGGGCTGTGTGCCTACCGCAGCTGGATCGACACTGTTGCCATTGAGACCGGGCCCTTCTTTTGTTCGGTCACTCGGGGCGGCACCTAGTCTGGCAGTGGCGTCGCTCGATCAAGGTTGACATGGCAAGGAGGGAACGATGGCAACGCTCAACAAGTGTTCGTGGATTCCGATCGGGTTGGGCCACCTGGGGTGCCGGGCTGTTCGTGGCCGGGTCTGATTGCCGGCAGGCGCCCCCACCGAGGACGGGTGGAGATGACGGTTCAGGCCGGCCGGTACTTGGAGGCAGACCCGATTGGCCAAAGGCGCGATACTTGGGTCGTGACCGGCCAGGGGGGAACCGACGACTGGCTACCTGTCAACGCTTCGAGGCCGGTGAACGGTCCGATTCATCTCGCTCCTTACGATCCCGGGTGGCCGGCGCAGTACGAGCAGGAGGCTGATCGGCTGTCGGCCGTGCTTGGCGACCGGATGCTGGCCGTCCACCACGTCGGCTCGACCTCGGTCCCCGGCTTACCGGCCAAGCCGATCATCGACATCGTGATGGCTGTCGCTGACTCAGAAGATGAAACCACGTACGTACCCGACCTGGAAGCGGCCGGATACACGCTCCGCATCCGAGAGCCCGAGTGGTTCGAACACCGCATGTTCAAAGGACCGGGGGCCGACATCAACCTTCACGTCTTCACTCTGGGTTGCACCGAGATCGATCGAATGATCCGATTCCGTGACCGGCTCCGGTCCGACGAACAGGATCGACAGCGCTACACAGAGACCAAGCAAGAGCTGGCCGCCCACCACTGGGACGTCGTGCAGAGCTATGCCGACGCCAAGAGCGACGTGGTGCGCTCGATCATGAAGCGGGCCACAGAATCGACAGACTCATAGCCGGTGGAAGGGCATCCAGTCTCGATGAGATGAGCCCGGCAGATGAAGTCAACAGCGACCCCGCCCTCAACGAGCTCCTAATCGCGACGCCAGTCAGGACCTGCTAGATCACAGGCATGTCCTCACCTACCGAGCGCTCGCGATCACCACCTGTGGTCCCGCTTCGCACTCGGGACAGGAAGGCTCCAGCTTGATCGCACCAGCAGCCACCACGAACGGCAAGATGCGGTGGCTTGGGACTGACAGTCTTGCCGTCAGGCGCCAGGTGGCCGATACGTAGGGGCCTTCCTTGCCGCCTCGTCGAGGTCAGCAGGGGTCATGAGGGGCGTGGTCGACACGGTCACGGCGCCCGATGCATTG
>JAOTYQ010000536.1 GCA_029861725.1 Acidimicrobiia bacterium
TTGCACGACGAGCTTGGTTCTCGAGCCGACCACGGCCGGCTACTTCGAGAGGCCGGGTGCGCGAAGCAAGGGACTGACTCGGCGGAGTGCGCGAACGTTGACATCGTCTCGTTCACAGGTCCATTCTGAGGCTTGTGGTGATCGTGGTTGGGGTCGACGGGAGTGAGACGGCCTTCGGTGCGGCTCAGGTGGCCGCAGAGTTGGCGCGGGCATTGGGTGCGAAGCTGCATATCGTGTCGGCCTACAGGCGGTCAGGAAAACGCGAGATCGTTGGCCCGGGCGGTGATCAGTGGTATGACGGCGACGCCGACCTTGCCGTTGCCGACGCCAGGAAGACTGCCGTTCGGTTAGGCGGCGGAGACCTGGAGATCACCACGGCGACCTCCTATGGCAAGCCTGCCGACATACTCATCCAGGAGGCGGAACGGCTTGAGGCGCGAATGATCGTCGTCGGTAATGTGCGCATGCAAGGCCCAGGGCGGGCATTGGGAAGTGTCGCCAACTCGGTAGTGCACCACGCCCCCTGCGACGTCCACATCGTGAAGACCACCTGAGCGCACCCTTCATCGTCGCACCGGGCTGCGCTCGATCCCGCTCGGATGGCTACGCGGCATCGAAGTCGATCACGTCACCATTTACCGGTGGGTGCAGAGGTTCACACCTCTGCTGATCGAGGCGGCCCGGCCGTGCCGCCATGCCGTGGGTGACCGGTGGTTCGTGGACGAGACCTATGTGAAGGTGGCCGGTGTGTGGCGCTACGTGTACCGGGCGGTCGATCGGTGTTCCCAGGTCATCGACGTGTACGTGTCGAAGAAACGAAACATTGCTGCGGCCCGGAGATTCTTCGCAGAAGCGTTGAGAGCCCACGGGCGACCGGTTGAGGTCACCGCCGATCTGGCTGCACCCTTGCTCCGGGTGATCGATGAACTGATTCCCGACGCGGTTCACGACACCGAGCACTATTCGAACAACCGGATCGAGAACGACCACGGCCGCCTCAAGGCCAGACTCCGGCCGATGCGTGGTCTACGAACCGATCGGACCGCCTCGATCGTGATCCGGGGCCACGCCTTCGTCCAGAACGTGCGACGAGGACACTACGAACTCGGTGTCGAAGCTGAGAACAAGTGTCTCCGCCTGGCGGCAGCTTTCGACGAACTCGCCGCAGCGATCTGGCCGAACCCCGACACCAACCCGGCAAGTCGCGCCAGTCGATCGATCAACGCAACGGTGCCGTTCTGTCCGAATCTTGTCCAGCCAGTCTGGCCCCGTCCAGCCTTACCGTATACCGCTATACCATCCCACGCGATGGGCATCCCGGCCCTCGGACTCCATCCCCGCGTGAACCGCTGACAGCTGGCATCACCCTGGCGCGAAAATGCCGAACGATCCTGCCACAACTCGAATGCGACGTGGCAGGCACGGAGACCGAGCCTGCGACCGGCCTCCGCTACTATGTCCGCTGTGTGGAAGCCAGGCACAACCGCCGAAGACCGCCGGCAGCATCACGCCGATCTGCACGCGTGGGCAGACGGAATCCGCGCGTCGTTACCTCTGGCCCACCGAGAGCTGTTGGAACGAGCACGCACCATCTCCGGACCCGGGTCCGCGGATGCACGGGCACGAGCGCTCGAGGTGTGGATGGCAGCTTGCGCGGCGGGCCCTCCCAGGCCGGTGTCGAAGCACTGGGATCCTGAACCGGTGATCGACTTCGAGTCCGACCCGAGACTCACCGAAGCCGACCGGGCACAGATGCGGTCACTGGCCGAACGCGGGCAACGCCGATTGCAGGATCGCTTCGGGACTGCCAAGCGAGGCTAGCTGTAGCTTCTGGCCTGCGATTCCGTGCATTATCGCAAGCCAGGAGCCCTCCCCGCTGCGGGTCGGAAATCGCCCGGCCGCCGGCCGTGCTGCACACGCTAGCCGCCGTGATCTACGCCCCTGAGCGCCCCGATCCCTGGCCCTGCTGGTGGGGCTTCCAAGAGATGTTTACCTCGCCGGGACAGCAGCAATCGCCACCCACTATGTGGCGGTGGCCGCCATCATTCTTCCCAGGGCCCGCGACGTGACTGTGCCGGTCTGGTATGGAGGCGGCGTCAGCGCCGTTCATCCGTTCCAGATCCGGTCCGCCGGATGGATATTGTGCCTGGCACAGAACGACGTGCCGTTGTAGCGGGAGAGCACGGTGAGGCAGTTCGGTTCCGCACACACTCGTTCGTCGCCAAACGACTTCACGTGACCGGGCCTGGTTCGCTGTCCGCTCAGGCGGTTCCGCCCTCCGTCGGATCCCTTCTCTCGTTCAGACACGATCACTCGGACACTCGCAGCGGGGCTACTTGTCCCAGGCCTTGCGTGCCTCGGTCTTTGCAGCCTGCTTCGCATGCTTGGCCGCGCGCTTTTCCTTGAGCGTGCGCCCGGGCTTCTTGGACTGACGTGACGTACGTGATTTGTTTGCCACTAGACGTCTTCCTTCGTCGGCGATGAAGCATTCGGCAGTGAGGGAGAGTCCGACGACCGATGCGGAGTTTTCGAGTGCTTCCCGGTGACCTTGGCGTGGACGATGATCCCGGCTTTGGTGAGGTCGGCGTAGCGTCCGGTTGAGACGACGGCGTCACGCGGGTTGATCCCGACCGGCGCCAGCTCGCCTGTTTGTTCGGAACGAATGCCCGGCCGAACGCCGAACGCGGTCCGCTGGTTCGGTCGATCCTGGGCCGTATCAGAGATCACCAGACCGGTCGCGGTTTCCGAGGGCGCCAACGACCTGGGGGTCAACCCCCAAACCACCAAACGGGCGGTGATCAGCGCGGCCGCCATGCAATCTCCTCGGATCGGACTCAGGCCGATTGTAACGAATCAGATTCGGATTCATGCGATACATATTCGATTGCCCCGATGCAGCATCGAATCTTGTATGGTCGTGGGATGCCGAAGAAGCGCGTGACGCTCAACGCCTTGACCACAACAGCAGTGGAGCTCGCCGACACAGACGGGTTCGACGCGCTCGCCCTCACCGGGGTCGCAGAGAAACTCGGTGTCGCCGCTTCGACGCTCTATACCCACGCCGACGGCGTCGACGGGCTGAAGTACCTCGTCGCCGTAGCCGCCACCCGCAACCTCACCGAGACGGTCCGCAACGCCGCGATCGGCGCTTCCGGACCCGACGCGCTCACCGCTATGGGCTTCGCCTATCGCGAGTTCGCACTCGACCATCCAGGCCAGTTTGCATCAACGCTACTGCCGGCGAAGCTCGAAGGTGACGAGCTCGCCACCGCCAAGTTGACCCTACTCGGCGTGTTCGTCCTCGTGTACCAAGCCATCGGCCACAGCGAACACGAAGCCCGCCTCGCCGCTCGCGCCACATGCAGCGCTATACACGGTTTCCTTGCGCTCGAGCACACCAACACCCCATCCTCCGATCACGACGCCGACTACCGCTTCCTGCTCAATGCGCTTCAACATGGACTCCTCCACACCCATGCCGCCAGCCAAACCTGAAGGCAAACCGAGCTCTCCGGGGCCCGGCACCGATTCACGGCCACGCGTCGACAGCGCCCTTCATCGCGAGCAGGACGGTCGCGGCGCAAAGCGAGGAGGCGCCGTGCGCGCTCGTGACTCGCACGATCAGTCCCCGGCAGAGTCCTTCAGGCGTCGAGGTTCAGATCGTCCGGGCTGGCCTCCTCGCCCCTCCGCAATGCCTCTATCCGACGGGCCATGGTCTCACGGTTCCTCTGATCGGGAGCACCGAGTGGACCATGCCCTAGCGCCGCCGGAACCGCAGCTGCCCTTGACTGCGTCGATGTTCAGGCATCTACTCGACGGTGTCGCCGGCACCCTGATCAGGCACAGGATCGCCGGCGTGTACGGATCGACTGTGAGCACTCGTCGAAATCCAGGGCCGACCTGGATCAGCCTGACGTCTCCCTGGGCTCACGGCCGACTCATACGGCTGGGCGATGGTTCGTCGGACTGCAGCGCCTACCGCGCCAGCGACGGACGACCGCTCGTTACCGAACGTTGTGCGATCACAACAGCGGCACAGCTCGACGGTCTGATCGCCCTGTTGTCTCGCCCGGCCGAGCCCGTTCCCCGCTGGCCCGCTCCGTTTCGATAGCTGACCAAGGGTGTGCGGCGCGTTTGGTCAACTTTGAGCGAACACGAGGTGCGGGCTGGGGCGAACAGGCGTGCGACCGCCGCCAACTGAGTCTTCGGTTGGCGTGCACGACGGACCACCGGTCGACTGCGATCTTGAGGGACGCGTCACTGGCTCCATGTACGCTC
>JAOTYQ010000537.1 GCA_029861725.1 Acidimicrobiia bacterium
CATGGCGGGACCGGAGACTCGAGCTTGTCACCGACCTCCGCTAGGGTCGCCGCTGTGTGGAAACCGGGCACGACGGCCGAGGACCGCCGGCGGCATCAGGCGGATCTGCAGGCGTGGGCAGACGGAATCCACGCGTCTTTATCTTTGGCCGACCGAGAGCTGTTGGAGCGAGCACGCAGCAGCTCCGGACCCGGATCCACAGACCGGCGTGCACGAGCGCTCGAGGTGTGGCTCGCGGCCTGTGCGGCTGGCCGACCAAGACCGGAGTCGAAGCACTGGGATCCTGAACCGGTGGTCGACTTCGAGTCCGACCCGAGGTTGTCGGAAGCCGGCCGTGCCCAGATGCGGTCGCTGGCTGAGCGCGGACGGCGCCGCTGGATGGAACGCTTCGGGTGATGCCGGGTAGCTCCATCGGTCGCTGGATTCCGATTCCGTCCATCGTCGCACGCCAGAAACACCCGGGGAGCAAGCTGGGGTCCCGCCCATGGTCAGCGCCCGGCGGTCAGCGTGCAGGCTGATCCGGCTCGCGACGCCAGATCGACAGCGAGACAGCTACGACGGTAGTTGGGTCCGCCTCCTCGGTCCTGGCGATGATGTCGAACGATTGAACGGTCACCGCGTTGTCGACTCTCAACCGGCGGTGACCGACACCGATGATCTCGAGCACGTCGAATGCATCAACGAGGTACTCGAGCAGTTGGTCGGTCAGGTCGTATCGGATGAAGTCGTCAGCTGAGTACTCGCCAGCCTCGAGATCACGAACTGGCGGGAGCTGGCGTCGCGCCTCGGCCTCAAGCCACTGCCGGGCCAGGGGGTCCAGCCGCACCGATTCGTTACGAGTCGTGCTCTGATCGGAACTCGGCCAGGTGTCGCTCGGCGTTGACCAAGCCCTCCAGCATCGCCGCCCGCCGTTCCGGGCTCTCTTCCGGGTTGCGTGTCACGTACCGATGGCCCGGGTCCCAATCAGCGAGCTCCTCGTCGCTCAGCCCATCCAGGTATTCCATCTCAGCCCGACGCCCCTCGGCGGTCGAGCGATCAAACCTGAGCTGATGGCCAGCCGTGCTCACAACCACCATCCTAGACCGCCGCTGCTCGCTCCTGCCGGAGCCCACGCCCGAGCCGACCCAGCCGGGCCCCCTTCTGTCGGGACGGTCCCCGGCTGAGCGTCGGAGGGGCGACTTCAACCCGAGGTACACGCGGCCCCTAGACCGCTGAGCTGGCCGCAGCCTAGGCGTTTCCCCTTGTCAGAGGCGATCTTCCGGGTAACGAATCATTCACTGTGGTCGCTGCATCCGCCCGGTTTCGTAGGCCCAGATGGCGAGTTCGACACGGTTGCGTGTCCCGATCTTGGTCATGAGGTGTCCGATGACGGCTTTCACGGTGCCGGCGCTCACGTGGAGCCCCACGGCATAGAGGCCGCGACCTCGGCGGCATCGCCCATTCGGCCAAGAGATTCTGGAAGACCGGCCAGCAGCATCTGGACGCTCGGGCGATACCGACGACCCGGCCGATCCGCCACTCTGCTCGAGAAGCCGTTCCGTCAGATCCCTAAGGAGTCCTCCATGTCAGGCTCAGACATCGTCACCTATCTCATCCTCATCGGCATCGTCGCCGGCACCGTCGGCTGGTGGAAGATCTTCGAGAAGGCCGATGAGGCGGGGTGGAAGGCAATCATCCCGATCTATAGCGCGATCGTGGGGCTCCGCATCGCTGGACGACCGTGGTGGTGGGTCCTCCTGCTCTTCATCCCGTTCGTGCAGGTCGTCGTGCTGGTCATCTGGTTCAACGAGCTCTCGAAGAGCTTCGGCAAGTCCGCCGGGTTCACCCTCGGCTTGGTGCTGCTCCACCCGATCTTCGCGCTCATCCTCGGCTTCGACGACGCGCAATACCGCAGTCTCGGCGGGGTCGGCACTCAGCCGCTGCCAACGCCGACCAGCTGAAGGTCCCTTCGGCCACAGCGGGTCTGACGGATCGTGGTCGGCGCCCACAACCTTGAGGCCACGCTGAACCAGCGCTCCAACAACACCGACGCCGACGAACCCGGCCCACCCGCACCATCAGCGCGAACTGCGGCCACCAAGGCGGCGAGTTCGCGCTCGGCTTCGGCTTGGGTGCCCCGGACCGTCTTGGTGCGGTAGCGGCGGCGCCTCGTTTCCGGGTCGACGTCGGCGTAGACCCGCAGCTCCCACGAGCCTGACGATCTCCGCCTCATCGAACCAGCCACATCCCGAACAACGGCAGATTCACCCACCCTCTTGATGAGCATCGAGATGGGCATGATGGGCAACCCAGACGCGGCTCAGCGGCCCCGAAAGGCCGCTGACCAGGCACTACGGAACCCTGCCGGGTTCCCGTGGAGCGGACGACGAGATTTGAACCCGCGACCCTCACCTTGGCAAAAAAAGGTGATTGGAACCGTCCAGCCCGTCCGGTGAACCCGGTTTCATGCGGTTCTGTCCGGATTCCGTCCAGCCAGTCCGGCCCCGTCCAGCCACACCGTATACCGCTATACCATCCGACGCCGTGGGCACCACGGCCCTCAAGCTCCACCCTTTCGCGATGGACTACTGCCGGCGGCATCACCCTGGCGCGAAAATGCCGGACGACCCTGTCACACCGACCCGGACGCCACACGGCGGGAACGGACGCCGAGCCGCCCCCGGCCTGCGCTAGCGTCGCTGCTGTGTGGAAGGCTGGCACGACGGCCGAGGATCGCCGACAGCAACTAGCCAATCTAGATGCGTGGGTTGATGAGATCCGCGCCTCCCTACCTGTGGCCGACCGAGAGCTCTTGGAGCGGGCGTGGAGCAGCTCCGGGCCGGGGTCCCCAACGAGCGGGCACACGCGCTCGAGGTGTGGATGGCAGCCGGCTGAGGTTGACTCGTGATCGCTCGTACCGCCTGATCAGGTGGTTCGCGCGAACGCCGTGCGTTTCGTGGTGGCTGGTATCGGCTCGTCGCGAGCCGTTCGTGGGCAAATCCGTGGGCACGAACAGCCCGATCCGCGACCTGCGATGACGGCGGCGGAAGTGCCGGGGCCGTCGATCGGGCATCGAGATCGGCCAACATCGAGATGGCCCAGCCGGCATGCTCGGGAGTCCTGCCTATCGGCCGTGCCGCGCAGGGCTCGGGCGTTCATGCGAGTTCGAGCTTGCGGGCAAGCCTGAGCACCGGAGACTCGACCACATCGCCGGTGCCGATGCACCCCTCGAACGTGCGGCTCAGTTGATCAGCGTCGAGCCCGTCCTTCGTGCCGAGCGCAACGATCTCCGAACGAGGCACTGTCCGCCCCCAAGGTTCTGTGTCGATCAGCTCGACGCGCTTGCCGACCATCTGCAGCACGATGCGATACGCGGGGAGCTCCTCGAGCTGGACGATGCCCTTGCACCGGTAAACGGTCGACGGCAACGCTTCCAGCGCCGAGCGCAGCTTGGGCAGCGAGAGGGGGTCTTCCGCGGTCCAGTGCCAGCTGGCGAAGAGGTCGTCGTGCCCGCCCTCCACGCCGTCGGACGTGCGGTACGCCGACTTCGCGTCGCTCAGCAAGACGCCGACCGGAACGCGCCCTCGCCGAGCGTCGAGAAGCCGTGATCGGGGAGCGGCGCGGCGGGCGAGCGCCTTGACCGCCTCGAGCTCGTCGGCGGACACGAGGTCAACCTTGTTGACGACGACGAGATCAGCGACCCGGATCTGAGCGTGCGCGAGCGCGGCCTGCTCACCGCCCAGCCGCGGGAACTGCTCGGCGTCGACGACGCAGACGATCGTGCTGAGAAACAGGTGCTCGCGCAGCTCCGGCAACAGGAACGTGCTCGCGACCGCATGTGGATCGGAGACGCCGCTCGTCTCGACGAGCACGATCTCGGGCGGCTCGTCTCGCCGCACCAGCTCGAGGCACGCGCTCAGCAGGTCGTCGCGGATCGTGCAGCACACACAGCCGTTGGCGAGGCTCACCGTGTCGCCTTCGACGCCGGCCACGAGCTGTGCGTCGACGTTGATCGCGCCGAAGTCGTTGACGAGAACACCGGCCCGCACGCCGTGCGTCCCGCTCAGCACGTGGTTGAGGAGCGTGGTCTTGCCCGCGCCCAGAAAGCCCGTCAGTATCGTGACGGGCACGGGCGCCGTGGCGGCTGTCGGCATGAGGCGCTCGCCTGGGCGTCGAGCCCGACCTCAGGCCTTCGCCCCGTCGCCCCGAACGGGCTTGCCCGGGAACACATCGTCCACGGTCTCGGAGTCCCTGACGACCACGGTCCCGTTCACGAGCACGTAGGGGATGCCGGTC
>JAOTYQ010000538.1 GCA_029861725.1 Acidimicrobiia bacterium
CCCGCTCATCGACAACCGAGTGTCGATCCGTTGACTGCAAGGACCTAGTGTTCGGCGCGGAGCGCCTCACCCGGAGTTTGGCCTCCGGCCAAGCCTCTCCCGCTCATCGACAACAGAGTGTCGATCCGTTGACTGCAAGGACCTAGCCTTTCGGCATGCCCATCTATGCGCTCGGCGACGTAGAGCCGTCGATTCACCCCACGGCCTACGTTCACCCCGACGCGGTGATCATCGGCAACGTCGAGATCGGCGAGCAGGCCTCGGTCTGGCCCAATGCGGTGCTGCGGGGCGACGAAGGTCGGATCACCGTCGGAGCCAGGACGTCGGTCCAGGACGGCTCGGTGCTGCACGTGACCGACGTGCTCGACACGGTCGTCGGGAACGACTGCGTCATCGGTCACATCGTCCATCTCGAGGGCTGCGTGATCGAGGACTGGTGCCTGATCGGCAACGGCGCCGTCGTGCTCCATCGGGCGGTGGTTCGCAGCGGTGCGCTCGTGGCATCGAACGCCGTCGTCACGAACGACATGGAGATCCCGGCCAAGGCCCTGGCGGTGGGCGTACCGGCCAAGGCCAAGCCCGACGCGGCCCGGATGGAGATCATCACCGACGCCGTCGAGAAGTACCTCCGCCGGCAGGAGCGCTACCGCAACGAGCTCCGCCGGCTCGATTGAGGGCGGGCTCGAGACGTTTGACCGGACGACGTCGGGGGTAGGCCAATAGCCGACCCCTTTGTTACTATCTACGTAGGATAAATTATCTCCGAGCACCGGTTTCGCCGATGCCTCACCCAGCTCGTGGAGCCTGCCCTGTCATGACAGTGACGCCCGACAACCTCGACCTCGGCCGCTACAAGCTTGGCTGGAGCGACGAAGAGGATTACGTCTACAAACCGAAGAGGGGCCTCAACGAAGACATTCTCCGGGAGATGTCATGGATGAAGGGCGAGCCCGACTGGATGCTCGCCAACCGGCTCAAGTCGTATCGCCACTTCGAGAAGCGGCCCATGCCCAACTGGGGCGGCGACATGTCGGAGATCTACTTCGACGACATCTACTACTACATCAAGCCCACCGAGGGTCAGGTCAACGATTGGGAGGACTTGCCCGACGCCATCAAGGACACCTACGAGAAGCTCGGCATCCCCGAGGCCGAGCGCAAGTACCTTGCCGGGGTCACGGCCCAGTACGAGTCGGAGGTCGTCTTCCATCGGAACCGGGAGGACCTCGAGCGCCAGGGTGTGCTGTTCACCGACATGGACACCGCGCTGCGAGAGCACCCGGAGCTGGTCAAGCCGTACTTCGGCAAGGTCATCCCGATGAACGACAACAAGTTCGCAGCGCTCAACACCTCGGTGTGGTCTGGCGGGTCGTTCATTTACGTCCCCCCCGGCGTCGAGGTGGAGATGCCGCTGCAGGCCTATTTCCGGATCAATGCCGAGAACATGGGCCAGTTCGAACGGACGCTGATCATCGCCGACGAAGGAGCCAAGGTCCACTACATCGAGGGCTGCTCGGCCCCGGTCTACACCTCCGACTCGCTGCACTCGGCCGTGGTCGAGATCGTGGTCAAGCCCAGCGCTCACGTGACCTACACGACGATCCAGAACTGGTCGAGCAACGTGTTCAACCTCGTCACAAAGCGAGCCCGGGTCGAGGCCGAAGGTCATATGGAGTGGATCGACGGCAACATCGGCAGCCGGCTCACGATGAAGTACCCCGCGGTCTGGCTGGTCGGCCCCAAGGCGACCGGTGAGGTGCTGTCGGTGGCGTACGCCGGTCCCGGCCAGCACCAGGACACCGGGGCCAAGATGGTGCATGCGGCACCCGAGACCTCGTCCAAGATCGTCTCGAAGTCGATCTCCAAGGACGGAGGCCGATCGAGCTATCGAGGGCTGGTTCGGGTCGAGGACGATGCGTACGGCTGCAAGAGCCACGTCCAGTGTGACGCGTTGATCCTCGACGACGATTCGGTCAGCGACACCTATCCTTATATGGAGATCGGGGCGCTCGACGCCCAGATCGGCCACGAGGCGACCGTATCGAAGGTGGCCGACGAGCAGCTGTTCTACCTGATGAGCCGGGGCCTCTCCGAAGAGCAGGCGATCGGCATGGTCGTCAACGGCTTCATCGAGCCGGTCACCCGCACCCTGCCCATGGAGTACGCCGTCGAGTGGAGCCGCTTGATCGAGCTCCAAATGGAGGGCTCGGTCGGCTAGGACGAGCAGAGCCGCCCTCGAGGGCGGCTCTGCGCTCGAACGACCCTGGGGTCGAACGTCCGGGTTACTCCTCGTCCTCGGAGCCGGGGATCTTGTCGGTCAGCTCGTCGACTTTGTCGGCGGCGTCGGCGACCTTGTCACCCATGTCGCCCGGTAGCTTGTCGGCGTGCTCCTTGGCCATGTCGGCCGCGTCGTCCGCCTTGTCGGCCAATTCCTTGGCCTTGTCAAACATTCCCATGGGGGTTGTGCTCCTTGTGTGTAGAGGGTAGGGCGATGATACCGCCACCGATGGGGCCACGCGATTGTCGACCCGCCTGTCGTTCCGCTCGCCGACATCGCCGGTATAGATGACGAATCGGTGACGGTGGGAACCAGGCGGCGGCCCGACACGCCCTACGCCACATGAAATCGAAGCTGATGAAGTTCCTGATGATCGCGGTGATCCTGGCCCTGGTCGCGACTGCTTGCGGTGACGATGGCGACGAGGTCGCCGAGGACGGGGCAACCAGCCTGGAGGGCACGGCCCCCGGGAGCGGCGCCGCCACCGACGCGGAGGGCGACACGCCGACCCTGGCCGCCGAGAGCGAGGAGGCGATGGAGGACTCGTCGGGCATCGGTCCGAGCACGACCATCGCCGCCGGCGGGCAGGCACTCCAACGCGACGCAGCCGCCCCCGAGTCGGCAGCCGAAGGCGGGTTCTTCGGCTCCGACCAGGACGACGAGGCGAGCGACGCGTCCGAGTCCGAGGACAACACGTTTCGGGACTACGGCGTGCGGCCCTTCATCGATACCGACCGGGATCCGCTGTCGACCTTCGCTCTCGACGTCGACACGGCCAGCTACTCGATCGCCGAGCGCTGGGTGGAGAGCGGTCAGGTCCCGCCGGTCGAGTCGGTTCGGGTCGAGGAGTACGTCAACAGCTTCGACTACGACTACCGGGCCCCGAACCAAGGCCTGACCGTCGTCGCCGACGCCGGGCCCTCGCCCTACGACGCCGGCAACGTCATCGTGCGCCTCGGCGTCCAAGCCGAGCGTGTGGCGGGTGCCGATCGGCCACCGGCGTCGCTCACGTTCGTCGTGGATACCTCGGGCTCGATGGACCGCCAGAACCGGCTCGGGCTGGTCAAGGCCTCGCTCCAGCGGCTCGTCGTCGAGCTCGACAGCGACGACGTCGTCTCGATCGTCACCTACAGCGACAACGCCGACATCCTCCTCCCCCCAACGTCGGTGGAGGATGCCGACACGATCCTGGCCGCCATCGACGGGCTCCGCACCGACGGCTCGACCAACCTCGAGGCCGGGCTACAGCGCGGCTACGACCTGGCCAACGAGGCATTCCGGGAGGGCGGGATCAACCGGGTCATCCTCGCCTCCGACGGCGTCGCCAACGTTGGCTTGACCGACCCCGACGCACTCGTCGAGCTGATCCGGGGTGATGCCGACCGCGGGATCCAGCTCGTGACCGTCGGCGTCGGAATGGGCAACTTCAACGACGTCACGATGGAGCAGCTCGCCAACGACGGCGACGGGTTCTACGCCTACGTCAACGACGTGACCGAGGCCGAGCGCCTCTTCAGTGATGACCTGACCTCGACGCTGCTGACCGTGGCCATCGACGGGAAGATCCAGGTCGAGTTCGACCCCTCCACCGTCGCCCAGTACCGGCTCATCGGGTTCGAGAACCGGGCGGTCCTCGACGACGACTTCCGCAACGACGCCGTCGACGCCGGCGAGCTGGGAGCCGGGCACCAGGTGACCGCCCTGTACGAGCTCACCCTCCAACCCGACGTGATCGCCGGTGACCGGCTCGGGACCGTGCAGCTGCGGTGGGAGGATCCCGACAGCCGCACGGTGGTCGAGTCCCGCCTCGAGCTGTCGGGCGCCATCCTCACCGACACCTGGTCGGCCACCGCCGACGACTTCAAGCTCGCTGTCACGGTGGCCGCCTTCGCCGAGCTGTTGCGGGAGAGCCCGTACACCGGTGACATCAGCCTTCAGCAGGTGGCCGAGGAGGCCGATGCGCTTTCGCCTGGCAACGGCTCGATCGAGCAGCTCG
>JAOTYQ010000539.1 GCA_029861725.1 Acidimicrobiia bacterium
CCGGGGCCCACGCATCGCCTCGAGGCAACAACCCCGAAGCCAGGATCTGGCCGAGCGGGCAGCACACCGCGGCGAGGGCGCCGAACAGCACCATGCTGCGGTCGGTGAACGGGGCCGGGGCCACCACCCACAGGATGAACAGAGCTGCGCCGAGACCGACGAGCCCGGAGATCGGGCCTTCGACCGCGTTCGACGAGCCGGAGCCCACCAGGAAGTCGCCGGTCTCGTAGGCGCTGATCAGCACGACCAGCGAGAGGGCCGCTCCTGGCTCGAGCAGGAGCACGGCAGTCAGGGAGGCGGCGGCGACACCGACCGGGATCGACGCCCGGACGAGGACGTCGAGCAGCTCGGTGAACGATCGATGATGCACCGGATTGGTGAGGATGTAGATCAACAAGAGCACGAGGCCCAGGGCGCAGCCAGCGCCGAGGCCGAGCGGTCCCATGAGCCCGCCGACGGCGGCGACGAACGCAGCGAGGCCCGTCCACCACTTGGTGGGTGGGTATTCGGGGAACCAGGCGTACCCGA
Organism: Acidimicrobiia bacterium; assembly: GCA_029861725.1. GTDB lineage: Bacteria > Actinomycetota > Acidimicrobiia > Acidimicrobiales > SZUA-35 > CADEDH01. Next base: position 529 of record JAOTYQ010000539.1, read on the forward strand.
CTTGGAGACCGGCCAACCCGGCGACGAGCGAGAGCACGCCGGCCAGCACGAGGGGGGAGTTGAGGATGGCGGTCACGACGACGACAAACCAGATGATGCCGAACGTGATCTTGGGCCCGTCGGTGCGGTACGGAACGGCGAGCCGGTTGCGCTGCCAGCGAGTCTCCCGGTCCTGCGCCCGCTTCCGCACCTTCGCCAGGCGTTGCTCTCGTCGACCGACCGGCTGGTCGTCGTAGTACTCGTTGACGTCCCACACCGCAGGCTGCTGCTCGGAATCCCAAGGGGTGGACTGCGCCATCATCCGCCCGAGACTGGTGGGAGCACCGCAACTTCGTCACCGGCGGCGACGGGGCTCGACCGCTCCGCCGGCGAGCCGTTGAGCCAGACCTTCGACCCGGCGAGGACGGCGGTGAACGTCTGACCGAAACGATGACAGGCCTCGTCGAGCACCTCACCGACGGTCTCACCGGGCAGGTCGGCGCTCTTGGTACCGGCCGATTCCCGAGCTTGGGCGAAGAGGCGGAGCGTTGCCACAGCTCGTATTGTGCCAGCATGTCACCGCGGCGCGCAGCCCGTGCCGAACACTGGCGATCGGCGGGGCCTCGGCGCAGGGCACATCGCGGGAACCGTGCCGAAATACCCTCTGCAAAATGATGAGTGTCGCACCTGCGGCGCTCTAGGGTTTCGAGCGATGAGCAACGGTGAGGCGACAGCACTCCTGTTCGTCCGGCACGGACAATCCACCTGGAATCTCGAGCAGCGCTGGCAGGGTCAGGCCGATCCGCCGCTCTCGGATCACGGGCGGGATCAGGCGTACCATGCCGCCTCCAGCATCGGCGCCGTCGACGCAATCGTCACGTCGCCCCAGGTCAGAGCGGTGGAGACGGCGACGATCATCAGCGAGCAAGTCGGCGTCGGCCCAGTTCTGGCGCTCGACGATCTCCGGGAGCGCAATGCCGGGATCTGGTCGGGACTGACGACGACCGAGATCGAGGCGGCATGGCCGGGCTGGATCGAGGCCGGACGTCGCCCCGAGGGGTGGGAGTCCGACGAGGAGGTGCTTCCCCGCGCGCTCGCTGTCGTCGATGCGATCGTCGCGGAGTACGCCGGGGCCACGCTCCTCGTGGTCAGCCACGGCGGAGTGATCGTCACCCTCGAAGAGCACCTGCTCGTCCGAGACGGTCGGATTCCGAACCTGCACGGGCGGCTCATCGAAGCCAGCGGCGTGGGCCTGCGACCGGGCAACCGACTGGAGCTCGTGCCGCCCGAGATGTCGACCGGTGGCGGCCGGGACCGCGTATGAGCGGGGCACCTGGGGTCCCTGGTCAGCTGGCCTTCGACGACCTCGTCCTCGCCGGCCCGACGACGACCAGCCCCTTGGCCGCCGGCCAAGACGCCGCCAACCCGATCGAGCCCAGCCCGCCCCCGGTGGACCCGGGCTCGCAGAGCGAGAGCTCACAGAGCCCGAGCCTGCTGGAGCCGGGCTCGCAGGACCTCGGCTCCGCGTTCGAGGTCGGTGCGGCGACCGAGCCCCACCCGCTGGCCGTCGAGGTGATCCGCAGCGCCCGGCGGAGGAAGACGGCCCAGGCCCGGCTGATCGGCTCGACGATCGAGATCCGGATACCCGGCCGATGCAGCGGCGCCGAGGAGCGGGAGCTGATCGAGCACTTCATCACCAAGTTCGAGCGGCAACGGTCGACCGACGGGATCGACCTCACCGCCCGGGCCGTCCAGCTGGCCAACCGCTTCGGCCTACCACACCCGTCGTCGATCCGGTGGGTCACCAACCAGCGGTGCCGGTGGGGGTCGTGTACCCCGGCCGACGGCACGATCCGGCTCTCGGATCGGCTTGCCGAGTACCCGGCCTGGGTGCTCGACTACGTGATCGTGCACGAGCTCGCCCACCTCGTCGAGTCTGGCCACACGCCTGCGTTCTGGGCGCTGGTCGACGGCTACCCGCTGGGCGAGCGGGCGAAGGGGTTCCTCATCGCCAAAGGGCTCGACGGCGACTGATCGTCGTCCGTCAGCCGGAGGCCGGATCGCTCTCTCGGTCGTCCATCCGGGCCAGCACGGTGTCGATGTCGTCCAGCTCGGCGCTGAGGACGTCGAGCTCGACCATCGTCGGGAGCGGGGCCGTAACGGGCTCATCCTCCAGGGTGCCATCCTCCCGCTCCGGCGACCGGCCCTCGGCCTCGGCCGCAGCCGTATCGAGGTCACGGGGCGCGGGTTCGAAAGGCGCCGCTTCGCTCGATTCCGTACCGGTCGGAGGCATTGCAGGCCAGGTCACGACCACCGATTGTAGTGCTCGACTACATCACAAGCGCCGACCGTCGCCGAGACCGATCGGTTCCGACCCCAGAGTTGTCACTGCTCATCTGTGATGGAAATTGCCCCTGGCCTCTCCGGCCCGCTGTCGACCAGAATCAGGGAGTACAACCCATCCATACCGGCCATTGCGCAGCCTCGCTGCACAGAGGACTGCGCAGGAAGGAAAGTACCGTGTCGCAACGCACACGTACGAACCGCGGGCGTAAGCCAGGAGCTGCGGCGGTCAACCGCCCACCACGGTTCGACCGGCAGGTTGAGCATCGGAGGGTACGGCGGGCCGCTCACGTCGAGCTGGCGACCATGATCGAACCCGAGGATCATGCGCTACCCCTCCCGGTTCACACGTCGATGAAATGCGACCCGGCCGAGAAGCCGGACATCCCGGTGTCGAAGCGTCGCTTCCGGGTCTGGAAGACCAAGGACTGGAAGCGGCGGAGCCAAATGCGGGCGGCGAAGGCCGCCGCCTATCGCTCGGCGGCCGATCAGGACTGACGCGCCTGCAGCGGGCGTCGGACCGATCAGGACTGACGCGCCCAACCGCTCAAGATCTCGCGAGCGGGAGTCGGGCAAACGACACCGAGTCGACGACGATGTCCGCGTCGAGCGGGATCAGCGTCTCCGCCTCGGTCGACAGATCGACGACCGCCACCGCGACCCCCGTCTCCGATTGACGGAGGTACGCCACCCGTTCGCCATCGAAGCTCAGGGCGGTGATCCGATCACCATCGTCTCCGATCTTCGCCCTGAAGTACTCGGTGCCCGACGGGAGCTCGCGGGCCACCAGCTCGGTGGCGATCTCGATCCCGTCGTCCCTATAGCTCACATCGGTGTACACGACGGCACCGGCGTCCGGACTCAGTCCGACGGCGCCGTAGGCAGGCCGGCGGGGCACGATGCAGTCGGGCTCACCCGGTCCGTTGAGATCGATCCTGGTGCCGTCGGCGGCGTAGAACCTGAGGTCCCCGCAGCGATCGTTGGCCAGAACCAGGGCGTGAAAGCCGCCGCTGGCCGACAGGTCGAGCACCTGCTCCTCGTCCTCGAGCGTCACCATCAGTGTGCGCTCGTTGTCGACGAGGCGGATCCGGTCGACCTGATCGCTCCCCACCAGCACGACGGCCGCCGGTGAGCCGCCCACGTAGCCCACATCGAGCAGCTCGGCTCCGGCCTGGTCGATCACCATCGGCTCGCCGCCCTCGGCCCGGTACCAGACGACGTCACCCGGCCCGGCGCCTTCGGCGTCAGGCTCCTGGACCACGAGCCCACCCAGTAGGTCGTCGACAGCTCGGTCGGCAGCGAGCCCAGCGAAGGGGCCGACAAGGGGACGAACCTCGGTCGGGCTGGCGGCGAGCAGCTGCAAGTCGGAACTGATCAGCACCTCGGGCAGATAGTCCGGCGGCCGGCTCGGCACGAAC
>JAOTYQ010000540.1 GCA_029861725.1 Acidimicrobiia bacterium
ATCGAGCACGCATGGCATCGTCGACTACTCCGAGGACGTCTCGTCGAAGGATCTGGTGGCTGCGGCGGCCGAGGGCTACGACTCGGTCGAGCTGGTCAAGCGCTACACCACCTCGACCATGGGACCGGAGCAGGGCAAGCTGGAGACGGTCAACACGGTCGCGGTCCTGGCTGAGGCGCTGGGTGACACCATCGCCGAGGTCGGCACGACCGTGTGGCGGCCGCCGTTCGCTCCGATCACCCTCGGCGCCCTCGGCGGCCGGGTCTTCGAGCCGACCCGGGTGTCGTCGATCCACGCCTGGCACGAGGCCAACGGCGCCACGCCGATCCTGGCTGGCCAGTGGATCCGGCCCGACCACTACGGCGACCCGGCAGCCGAGGTCCGTAACGTGCGCAGCAACGTCGGCATCATCGACGTGACCCCGTTGGGCAAGCTCGACCTCCAGGGAGCCGACGTCCCCGAGCTGTTGAGCCTCCTCTACACCAACAAGTGGATGAAGCTCCCGATCGGCGGGGTCCGCTATGGCGTCATGTGCGCCGAGGACGGGGTGGTGATGGACGACGGGGTGACCGGTCGCCTCGCCGAGCACCACTATCTGATGAGCACCACCTCCTCGGGGGCGGCGACCGTGTGGGAGTGGGCAGAGAACTGGCTCCAGACCATGCACCCCGAGTGGGACGTCTCGATCACCCCGGTCACCACTGCGTACACGTCGATCAACGTGGCCGGACCGAAGAGCCGGGAGCTGATGGCCCGGCTCACCGACGTCGACCTCGACCCCGAGGCGTTCCCCTACATGAACGTCCGCCGCGGCTCGATCGCCGACGTGGCCGGCTGCGTGATGTGGCGGATCGGCTTCACCGGCGAGCTGAGCTACGAGCTGCACGTCCCCGCTGGCCACGGGCTACACGTGTGGGAATCGCTACTCGCACTTGGCGAGGACCTCGGTATCGCCCCCTTCGGGCTCGAGGCTCAGCGGATCATGCGGCTGGAGAAGGGCCACTTCATCGTCGGCCAGGACACCGATGGGCTCACAAAGATGCCGTCGACCGGGTTGGACGAGCTGATCAAGCACGACAAGGACGACTTCGCCGGCAAGCCGGAGCTGGCCTGGGAGACGGCGACCACGGAGTCCAACGGTGCCGAGATCCCGAGACTCGTGGCCATCCAGCCGACGAATCCCCGGGTCGTTCCCGAGGAGGCGTGCCAGATCGTGCGACCCGACACCAACGAGATCATCGGGCGGATCACGTCGTCCCGTCACTCGCCGACGCTCGACCGGTCGATCTGCCTCGGACAGGTGCTGCCCGAGGCGGCGGCCGCCGGCAGCGAGCTGACCGTCGTCCTGACCACCGGCGACCGGATCACTGCCGAGGTGATGCCCCATCACGCCCACTTCGATCCGCAAGGAACCCGGCTCCGTGTCTGACACCCCGACCTTTGCCAGCTCGATCACCACCGCCAGCGGGCCGACCGAAGGACCCGTCATGCTGGCCGACCTGAGCCACCTCGCCAAGCTGGTGGTCAAGACGACACCGGCCAGGCCGGCAGGCTTGGGGCCGGTCTTCGGCTCCAGCGAGGTCGTCGGCGAGGCCTTGGTGTGCGGCAGCCGTCCCGGGGAGTGGCTCGTGCTCGGATCGGAGCAATCGGTGGAGGAGGTCGTAGCCGGTCTCGCGGCGCACATCGTCGACCTCACCCATGGTCGAGCCCTGATCCAGATCGCGGGCGAGTCGTCGGCGGCAACGCTGGAGAAGCTGTGCAGCCTCGATTGGACCGACCGGATGATGCCCGACGGGGCGGTGGCCTCGGCGTCGGTGGCGAAGGTGAGCTGCGATGTGATCCGGCACGACCACGAGGGCCGGCCGGCCTACCTCGTCGCCGCCGACCGCTCGTTCGGCCAGTACCTCTACGAGGCCTTCGCCGACGCCGCGGCCGAGTTCGCCACCACCTGAGGCGGCGGGCTCGCCGACCGCACCGAGCGAGCCTGTCCGGTCAGAACAGCGTGAGGTACTGGTTCACCTCGGACTGGGTCACCTCGTGGTGGTGGGCCATGAACTCGTCTCGCTTCACCTTGACGAAGTAGTCGCGGTACGGGCCGTCGGCCGTCATCCCCAGCGCCTTCCCGAGCACTTCGTCGGTGGCGAGCTGCTCGGCGGCGTGGAGCAGCGTGAGCGGCAGGCTCGCGATCCCGCGGGCGCCGACCTCCTCGGCCGAGAGGGCGAACAGGTTGGCGGTGTTCGGCTCGCCGGGATCGAGGCCACGATCGATCCCGTCGAGACCGCATCCCAGCAGGGCGGTGAACATGAGGTACGGGTTGGCCGATCCGTCGCCGAGCCGGACCTCCAACCGGTCGGGCTCGGGAACCCGGATCATCTGCGTCCGGTTGTTGCCACCGAAGGCCGCGTAGGCTGGAGCCCACGTCGCACCCGACGTCGGGGCGCCAACCCCCATCCGCTTGTACGAATTGACGATCGGGCAGATGATCGCCGTGAGGGCCGGGGCATGGGCGATCAGGCCCGCTGCGAACTGGTAGGCCATTTCGGTGAGGCCAAGGCCATTGGGGTCGTCGGCATCTCCGTTCCCGGCGAACAACGGCTCGTCCTCGTCAGCGCTCCACAGGCTCAGGTGGGTGTGCAGCCCGTTGCCGGTCTTGTCGGCGAAGGGCTTCGGCATGAACGTGGCGTACCGCCCGTTCCGCTCCGCCAAGGTGTGGATCATGAGTCGGAAGAGGATGAGCCGATCGGCGGTCGTCATCGCGTCGGCGTAGTGCCAGTTCTGCTCGTACTGGCCGTTAGCGTCCTCGTGGTCGTTGGCGTAGTTGCCCCACCCCATGGCGTTGAGGCTCTTCGACACCTCGCTCAGGTGGGGCAGCATCCGGCTCAGGCCTCTGGCGTCGTAGCACGGGAGCGGTTCGATATCACGCCGGTCGGCCACGCGGATGGTGCCGTCGTCGTCTCGCTCCACCAGCGAGTACTCGGCCTCGACCCCGGTCTTGAACACCAGGTTGCGCTGTCCGAGCTCGTCGAGCGCCCGCCGCAGGATCACTCGAGGGGCAAAGGGCCACGGCTCGCCGTCGACCGTCGGGTCGCACTGCATTGCCGCCACGTTCGGCTGCCATGGGAGCTGGGTGTACGATGCCGGATCGGGTATGGCGAGCATGTCGGGACTCGACGGGTCCTGGCCGATCGGGCCTGCGGCGAAGCCGGCGAACCCGGCCCCGTCGGCCATGAGTCCGTCCAGCGCCTCGACCGGCACGAGCTTTGCACAGGGCTTGCCGTGCATCTCGACGAACATCGCATAGATGAACTCGACACCGTCCGAGTCGACTCGGTCCTGGATGTCCTCCAACTGCCCCATCGGTCCTCCCCGCCTCGCTCGCTCCAGCCGATGCGCCCGGAACCTAGCACTCCCCCAGCCCACGATCGACGGGACGGTACCGCTCAGGTCAGCGATCGAGCTGGGCGCGGAGCTGGTATCGCTGGATCTTGCCGGTCGCCGTCTTGGGGAGGACGTCGACCACGTGCACCTGGCGCGGCCGCTTGAACGCGGCCATTCGCTCACGGCAGTGGGCTTCGAGCTCCGCCCCGTCGACCGTCTGGCCCGAGGCCGGCACGACGAACGCCATGGTCGTCTCGAGGCCATCGTCGTTCCTGGCACCCACGACGGCGGCTTCCATCACGGTCGGGTGCTCGATCAGCACGCTCTCGACCTCGGCCGGGGAGACCCAGATTCCTCCAGCCTTGATCATGTCGTTGTTCCGCCCGAGGAACGTGTAGCAGCCATCGGCTGACCGGGTGTAGACGTCGCCGGTCCGGAGCCAGCCGTCGATGAAGGCGGCGGCCGTCGCTTCCTCTCGTTGCCAGTAACCATCGGCGATGGACGGGCCGCGGACGTGGAGGAAGCCCGGGGTGTCGTGCGCCACGACGGGGGCCCCCGCTTCGTCGCGGATCTCCACGTCGTAGCCGGGAACCGGGCGGCCGCTGGTGCCGGGCTGCTGCTCGTCGAGGGTGTTGGCGATGAAGACATGGAGGGCCTCGGTCGTGCCGATGCCGTCGAGCACAGGGTGGCCGAAGTGTTGGCTGAAGCGGCGTTGGAGGTCGGCCGGCAGCGATTCGCCGGCGGTGACCGTCGCCCGTACCGAGGCCAGGGCGGCCGGGTCCGGATCGGTGTCGAGCACAGCGGCCACGAATCCGGGGCTGGCGAAGAACAGGGTCGGCCGCTCGGAGGCAATCAGCTCGAGCATGGTGTCGGGGGTCG
>JAOTYQ010000541.1 GCA_029861725.1 Acidimicrobiia bacterium
CTGGCGGCACCACGCCTCGACCCGGCGCTGGGCATCAGCCAGGTCGATGAAGGACTCACCGTCGAAGAACGACTGGCGCACGAACGGCACCATCCGCTCCACCCGGGGCTTGTCCTGCGGGGACCGCACCCGGGCCGGGTCGACCTTGAACCCCTGGTCGTACTCAACGAACGCCTGGCAACCTCGGCTCCAGCGGATCCGCCCGCTCGACGATGGCCTTCAAGTTGTCGGGGTTCTGTTCCCGGCCCGGTTATGTGGCCGCGGCGATCGAAGCCCTTTGATCATGCCGGTGAACGCCCCAGCGGTGGCGATCTCGGGCACATAACGATCAGAGCGAGGCGAGCCAGTCGAGGAGCGATTCGTCGGACCGCCAGACGGGCCGTCCGCGGGATCCCGCCGAAGGACCGGGAGGTTCGGTGGCGCGGAGGGCTTCGACCTTGGCTCGCGTGTTGATCTCGGCGTAGCGGTTGGTTGTGGTGAGATCGGCATGGCCGAGCCAGCCGCGGATGACGTTGACCTCGACACCGGCTTCGAGCATGTGGACTGCCGCCGAGTGGCGGAAGAGATGCGGGCTGACCTTGCGCTTGGTGCGGGGGTCGTCGAAGTCGGCCCCGTGGCGGCGCACGATCTTGTAGATCCCGGAGCGGGTGAGTGCCCGACCCTGGGCCGAGAACACCGGAGCGTTGGGTGCCGGTGGTGAATCGAAGGAGTCGAGCAACTCGCCGACCATCTCGGCGGTCTGATGCCACAGCGGGCAGGTCCGCCACTTGTCGCCCTTGCCGTGGAGCCGCACGAGCGGATGCTTGCCGAGCTGGACGTGCTCGACGCGCAGGTCAGCAACTTCCTGCACGCGTGCTCCGGTGTTGTAGAGGAACAACAACAGCGTGCGGTCTCGCAGGGCGAGGCGACCCTCACGGGGCATGGCCCGCAGGAGTGCCTCGACCTCGTCGCGTTCGAGGAAGCTGGTGCCGGCCGGCGCCGCTCGTTTCACGGGGATCGCGGCGACCCGCTGGCAGACCGCGAGCATCTCCGGTTCTCGGCTGGCGATGTAGTCGAACAATGTGTGAAGGGCAGCGAGGCGCTGGTTGCGGGTCCGGGCGTGGTTGTGGCGGTCCTGCTCCAGGTAGCGCAGGAAGCCGACCATCCGCTCGAAGGTCAGATCGTCGAGACCGAGCTTGGTGATCTTGGTGCCCTTGTCATCGGCGACATAGCGCAGCAGGAGCCGCATCGTGTCGCGGTAGCTACCCACCGATGCCGGCCGGAGCCCTTTGACGGTGATCAAGTGGTCGACGAAGAACGAGTGCATGAGCGGCCCGAGCTGCCCTTGGCCGGTCACGGTCTCGCCTCCGACCAGGCCGGCTCGGTGAAGGCCTCGAACCGCCGGTTGGCTTCGTCGAGCAGCTCGGCTGTGATGGTCAGGTAGATCTGCGTCGAGGTCGGGTCGACATGGCCCATGAACGTCGAAAGGTCATAGAGCCGTGCCGATGGGTCGAGACCGTCCCGATACCAGCGCAGCAGACATCCGACCGCAAAGGAGTGGCGCAGGCAGTGCAACCGCGGTGGGGACACGCCGTCGGGGACCGGGAAGTCGAGGCCGACCACGAGCCGGCGGAACACCTGGCTGGCGGTTCCCGGGTTGAGGCAGCGTCGGCCGTCAAAGCTGAACAGTGGTGCGTCGTCCGGCCCGCCCCGGCGCTCGGCCTGGCCCGCGACGAGTTCGGCCATGCGCGGCCCGTGGGGCACGAGACGGCTCTTGCCGAACTTGCCGCCCCGCACCACGAGCAAGTTGCGGTCAGCGTCGACGTCGCCGAGGCGCAGCCCGCACACCTCCCCGGCGCGCAAGCCGAGGCCGTAGCAGATCGCGAAGAACGCGTGGTAGGTGGTGCCGCGCCCGGTGGCCCTGGAGTTGTCGGGAAGAGCGGCTGCGGCGTCGAGGATCTGACGGGCCTGGGCGGCGTCGAAGAGGAACGGGATGTAGTTCGCGGTCTCCCGCCTGCGGGGCGTGCGCAGCGGCGAGACCGCCAGGAGTTGCTGGGCGACAGCCCAGTCCAGGAAGCAGCCGACGATGCCGACGAGCTGATTGAAGCTGCGCGGCCGTGGCCGCGGCCTCGACGCGACGAACGCGTCGAGCAACTCGGCGCTGAGCTGGTCGAGACGGTCGAGACCGTGGTCAGCGGCGAAGGCGACCAGGAGCCGCAGCGTGGCCTCCTCGCTTAGATACTTGCGGCCGAGGGCTCGCTTGTGGGCGAGGAACGCAGCCGTGGCCGCGGTCAGGTTCTCCCTCATGACAGCACCGCCTCGCCGTCGCCGAGGGCGACCTCGCGCAGCGACTAGACAGCGACCTTGGCGTAGATCTCCGTCGAGCGTGCTGAGCGATGGCCGATAAAGTCGCCGATCGTCTTCATGTCGAAGCGGGCATCGACGAGGCGCTGCACCGCCGAATGCCGCAGCGTGTGCGAGCCAGGACGGGGAACGTCAACGTCCGCCTTTTTCAGGTAGTGCGAGGCCCGTGCGGACACCGCTGCGGGCCCGATCGGCTGCAGCGGCGCTATCGCCCGGAAGAACACGTGGCGATCGCTCGTCTGGGGGCGGCCGTCCTGGAGATAGGCGAGGAGAGCCTCACCAACGACCACCGAGAGCGGGAACGCGGTCGAGTGGCCGGCTTTGCGTTCGGGGACAGCGAGGCGTTCGCGCTTCCAGTCGATGTCGTCGAGGGTGAGCGCGGCGGCCTCGCGGCCGCGCAGGCCGTAGGTGACCAAGAGCAACAACATGGCGTAGTCGCGCCGGCCGCAGGCGATGCGGCGGTCGACGCACGCGAGCACCCGGTTGACGTCGTCCCACGAGATCGACCGGGGGATGCTCGATAGCCGGTAGGCCTGCGGCCACTCGACGGCGCCGCTCAAGTCGCGGGCGAGCACACCCTCCCGGTGCGCGTAGCGCAGGAACACTCGGAGCACAGCCGAGCCCTCCCGGACGGTGCCCTTGGCCAGGCCCGAGCCGGCCCGCTCGACGACGAACGCGCTCAGGATCGTCGGCGAGAGCTCGTCCACCCGCTCGACCCCGATCCGTCGCAGGTAGGCCTCGAAGCGGCCGAGGTGGTGGCGGTAGGACTTCACCGACTCCGGGCGGAGACCGCGTTCGTCGACCAGATAGTCGAAGAACCCGGGAACGACGTCGGCGAACGGCTGCGGGCGATGACGGCGGCCGGTGGGCTCAAAGTCAGGCAGCACCAGCGAGAGCATCTGCTCTACCGGACCGCGAACCTCCTTGGCCATCGGCCTGGCTGAACCTGTCCGAGCGTCGTGGCGGGCCACTCGATCAGCGACAAAGGGCTCGACGTATGCCGGCAAGTCAGCGACGGCCCGAGTGCCTCGCTCGTGAGCGAACTCGCCGAAGGCGAACAGGATCGGGACACGACGCCACACGCTCTTGGTTCCATAGCCGTGGTCGGCCAACCAACAGACGTAGCTCTCGATCTCGGCTCCGATCCAAGACGCGCGGACGCGATCGAGCGTCTCGGGCTTGACGAAGTACTGCTCCAACATGGCAACTTCCTCTCTGGACGTGAGTGGGAGGAACCAGCCTCTCGCCGGGCACCAGCGTTATGTGCCCGAGATCGCCACCGCTGGGGCGTTCACCGGCATGATCAAAGGGCTTCGATCGCCGCGGCCACATAACCGGGCCGGGCACAGAACCCCGAAAATGTTCCGCGGAACATTTTCAGGGATCACCGTGGCGGATACGCCACCGAAGAACACCCACGCAGCCTCGAGCCCAGCGATCACATCGTCGACCGTCTGCCGATGGCACAGCCACACGAAGCTGTAACGGGACACGAACGGCGTGAACACCAGCGCCCAGCAGTCCCGCTACCGACCCGTCTCCGGATCCGGCCCAACTTGGCGAAATCGACCTGCAACTCGCCGCCGGGGTCGCCGTCGTTCACTCGCACCGTCGATGACCGCGCCGTGTGCGGCCCACGCCCAACTCGTCAAGGGCGAAACGGTGCAGGGTGCGCTGAGGCACCACCACCCCCTGTTGCTCCAACAGCTCATGGACCTTCACCACCGCCAGCCCCGCGTCCTTCAACCAGACCCTGAGCTGATCGCGATGGCCGTCCAACATCCGCCACGCCTCCCAACGGCCATCGGTCCGATCCGGACGGACCCGCTCAACGACCAGACCCAAGAACACATCCCTCAGCTGGTCCGCTTCGCCGTCACGGACAAGGCCGAGCTCTTCTACTCTTTGCGGC